>NZ_QFFX01000021.1:0-46506 GCF_023522295.1 Prevotella sp. TCVGH
TTCACGCTAAGTGAATGATAATGAACAGTTAATAAATTACAAATATTTTCCAATTATTTGGAAAGCAACATAGAAGAGGTTATGAAACTTTCTCAAAATTCGCGTATTTGTGACCAACTTTGCCGTTGGATGATTTCACGCGAGTTTTGAGAGGCACTTTGTAAAGATAATTCAGCATTGATAAGCCTTTCATATTGCGCACCACCGATTTTAGAATAGGATGCTTTTTGTTGTAGAAATATAAATTTTCAATGAAAGAACCGTAAGTGTTGAAGCGGACTATCAGTTAAAATTTTCGATTTTTTCTAATGCAGGGTAGTTCGGTAATTATCAGATATTTTGACGAATAACTATTTATTTTTTTACTTAAAAAGACGAAATAATGAACTTTAACATATTTACCAACACTAATTGTTTTGTTGTTCAAGATATATTCGTTAAATTTGCATCATATTAATAAGTGATAAGCGGTGAAAAAAAAAGTTGTAATTCCCATTCTTGTTTTTATAATCCTATTGCTGGCGGGCGTAGGCATTTTAACCTATTATTTGTTTGAGCAAAAAGAACAAAACAAAGAAATGCAAGCCTTGGCAGAGTTGGATAAGAAAGAAATGGAAAACGAATACCAGCGCTTCGCCAACCAATATAGCGAAATGAAGACGCAAATTAGCAACGACTCTATTATTGCACAACTCACCAAAGAACAAGAGCGAACCCAACAGTTACTCAATGAACTGCGGCAAGTGAAAAGCAATGATGCGAGAGAAATTGCACGCCTAAAAAGAGAGTTGGCAACAGTTCGTGCAGTATTGCGTAGTTATGTGCTCGAAATAGACTCGCTCAATCGTCTTAATCAAAATCTCACAGCAGAGAATACTCGTATTAAAGGAGAATATGAAGCTGCCAACCGGCAGATTGAAGGACTTAGCACAGAGAAGCAAAATCTTTCTGAAAAAGTGGCAATAGCCGCACAGTTAGATGCCATCAACATCAATATGTCTTTGCGTGATAAAAGAGGTCGTTCTACTTCAAAGATGAAAAAAGCGAAAACTCTACAAGTTGATTTTAGCATTGCAAAAAACGTTACTGCAACCAATGGCATGCGAACCCTCTACGTTAGAATTGTCTCACCGACAGGAACTGTTCTTGGTGGGGCAGGAACGTTCCCCTACGAAAATAAGAATTTACAAGCTTCTATGAAGAAAACGGTTGAATATGGTGGCGCCCAAACAAATGTTACAACTTACTGGAATATAGATCAGGCGTTAGTGGCAGGGAGTTATCAAGTGAGTATCTTCGCAGAAGGGAATATGATAGGATCAAGAAGTTTCACATTTAATTAAAGGTATTACATATTTATCATGAACAGATTGCTTACTATATTCATGCTTGTGGGTACGGTGCTACCCCTTAGCGCACAAACCAAGCTCACACTGGACAGCTGTCGAGCGATGGCACTGCGCAACAACAAGCAACTGAATGTAGCCAGACTTCAGCAAGACGTTGCAAAGAACACTCGCAAGGCACTGCGTACGAAATACCTTCCCAAGGTAGATGCTATCGGTGGATACACATACTTCAGTCGAGAGATTTCCTTACTCAACGACCAGCAAAAGGCAGGATTTGGGAGCATGGGTACGCAGCTCAATAATGCTATTGGTGGAAAAATCTCTGGGAACATTGCAACGTTGGTACAGCAGGGAGTACTTTCTCCTCAAATGGCACAGCACATGGGTGCTCTGCTTGGAACGATTGGGGAATCGGTTGCTCAGACTGGCAACACTATTGGCAGTAGCATCAACGATGCACTTCGAACCGATACTCGACAAGTATGGGCTGGTTCTGTGGTGGTGAAACAACCCATTTATTTAGGTGGAGCCATCATAGCAGCAAACAATATTGCTGATATCACGGAACAATTGGCTGCCAACGACCTAACATTGCGTACACAAACGACCATCTACGACATTGACCATGCGTACTGGCTGGTGGTATCACTCAACCAGAAACTAAAGTTGGCGAATAGCTATCGTCAATTAGTGGGCAAACTCAACGACGATGTTCATCAAATGATAGAACAGGGAGTGGCGACACGTGCTGACGGTCTAAAAGTAGAAGTGAAAGTGAACGAGGCTGACATGCAAATCACACAAGCACAAAATGGCGTATCACTCGCTAAGATGTTGCTATGTCAACTCTGTGGTTTATCTTTAGAAAACGACATCACACTGGCAGATGAAGACAATGAAATGTTAGGAACGGTGATGACACCAACCAGCTATCCTAACACTGATCTTCTCAGCACTCGTCCAGAATTAAGAATGCTACAAAATACCATTGATATAAGCAAGGAAAATACCAAGCTCGTTCGAGCTGCTTACTTGCCACACGTAGCCCTTACAGGAGGATATATCATCTCAAATCCCAATATGTTTAACGGATTTCAAAGAAAGTTCTCTGGAATGTGGAACGTGGGATTGATGGTGCAAATTCCTGTATGGAACTGGTTTGAGTGCGATTACAAAGTGCGCGCCACACGTACGTCTACCCAAATAGCTGAACTCAACATGAGTGATGTACAAGAGAAAATTGAACTGCAAGTTACACAAAGTAAATTTAAGTTCAAGGAGGCTCGTAAAAAGCTTGCCATGGCGTTAAAGAATATTTCAAGTGCAGAAGAAAACCTGCGATGCGCCAACTTGGGATTCAAAGAAGGCATTATGAACGCAACGGAAATCATGGCAGCACAAACAGCTTGGCAAAAAGCACAAACACAGAAAATAGACGCAGAAGTAGAAGTTAAACTTGCCGAAGTTGACCTCAAAAAGGCACTGGGCATCTTACAATAATAACATCATGTCGACAAAAACACAACACAACAATATCTTGCTGGCAATCTTAGGATTTGCCGCAGCCGTTATCCTCGTGGCTATCATCGGTTTCTTCACACTTGGAAGAACGCCAGAGATTGTTCAAGGAGAAGTAGAAGTATCTGAATACCGGGTATCAAGCAAGATACCAGGACGTATTTTAGAACTCAGGGTGAAAGAAGGTGACTATGTTCGAGTGGGCGACACCCTTGCTATACTCGAAGCACCCGAAATGAATGCTCAAGAGCAAGCGGCTTCAGCGACGCAACAGGCTGCTGCTGCAATGAGCGACATGGCTGACAATGGCGCACGAAAGGAGCAAATACAAGGCGCTTATCAACTGTGGCAACAAGCGCTTGCAGCATGCGACATCGCACAAAAGTCTTATCAGCGTGTGCAAAATCTCTTCGATCAAGGTGTGATGAGTGCTCAAAAACGCGACGAAGCCTTTGCAGCTTATAAGGCTCGTGAAGCACAAGTAAAGGCAGCAAAGAGTCAATATGATTTGGCGAAGAATGGTGCACGAACTGAAGAAAAACGTGCCGCTGCTAAACAAGCACAGGCTGCCCAAGGTGCTGTAAACGTAGTAAAATCGCTCTTGAGAGAAACCGTACAAATAGCAAAGGTAGAGGGTGAGGTAAGTACTATCTATCCTAAAGAAGGAGAATTGGTAGGAACAGGGTCACCCATCATGAGTATCTCTGTGATGAAAGACCTTTGGGGTACGTTCAATGTACGCGAAGATCAACTCAAAGGCTTGAAAGTTGGTGACACCTTCAAGGCTTACTCACCTGCTTTCGATAAAGAAATCAACATGAAGGTGTACTACATTAAAGACCAAGGGTCGTATGCTGTATGGAAAGCAACGAAGACTAATGGGCAATATGATTTGAAAACATTCGAGGTAAAGGCTCGCCCCATTCAGAAATTTGAAGGTCTCCGCCCTGGTATGTCTCTCATCATACGCGAGTCATAGACGCTTTTTTCCGCCAATTCAACATACATTTTTTCTGTCAAAACAATGGTAAAAAGAATATTGCAAATAGCCTTGCGCGAATGTGGAGTACTGATTAAAAACCCCATGTACGGGTTTTGCATGATCATATTCCCACTGCTCGTCATATTCTTTTTCACCTCTTTACTGAACGAAGGGCAACCTGTAGAGATGCCAGTAGGTGTCGTGGATCAGGATAACACACCCACTTCTCGCCGCTTGATACGAAACTTGGATGCTTTTCAGACGACGAAAGTGGTGGCACATTATCCCAACATGAATGATGCCCGACAGGCGATGCAACGCAATGAGATATATGCGTTTCTACTCATACCCAATGGTACGACCGAAGGCATGATGAGCGCGCGCCAACCAAAGATTTCCTTTTATTACAGCAGTGTAACACTTGTTGCAGGTTCTACCTTGTTCAAGGATCTCAAAACTATTGCCACATTAGGCTCGGCAGGCGTTTCATCAGCCAAACTATCAGCGATGGGGAAAACTCAAGGGGAGATACGAACCTTTTTGCAACCCATTGCAATCGACCTACACATGGTCAACAACCCATGGGCGAACTACAATGTCTACCTCAGTACCACGATGATTCCAGGTGTACTCATGCTTTTTATCTTCCTTATTTCTGCTTACTCGATAGGAACAGAACTTAAGTTTAAAGAGTCGAAAAAGTGGTTGGGGATGGCTGACAATAACATCTATGTGGCAATGATGGGTAAGATGTTACCGCAAACCATCATCTTCCTCACCATATTCTATGCCTTTGAGATTTATATTTATTATGTGCTTCAATTTCCACACACAGGAGGTTTGCTGACAATTTTAATCACTGGACTGCTTGCCGTGCTTGCTTCACAAGCGTTCGGAATCTTCATTTTCGGACTTGTTCCTTCGCTTCGAATGTCAATGAGCGTTTGTTCTTTGTGGGGAGTGCTGAGCTTTACCACCAGTGGTGCTACCTTCCCAATATTCTCCATGAATCCTATGATAGAGGCAATGGCACAGCTTTTCCCGCTTAGGCATTATTACATGCTCTACCAGATGTGCATCTTCAATGGATTTCCGTTAACCGACGCATGGTTCAACTTGTTGGTATTGGGCATATTCATCATTCTTCCCGTGTTTACGATGCGACACATCAAACAAGCCATGCTTATTTACAAATACATTCCATAAAACATTTCAGGTCCAAAACCTACAACCTGTTAAATCATTCAAGGAGCAAAAAAATACAATGAACGACGGCTTATTATATAGAATCAAAGAAGGCATACTGGATATGTGCTACATCTGGATGAAGGAAATCCGTTCATCGTTCACCGACGAGGGCGTTTTGATATTCTGCATCTTGGTACCACTGCTCTATCCCCTGATCTATTCATGGGCCTACAACAATGAAGTGACCAGAAACGTTCCTGTCGCAATCGTTGACAACGCCAACTCTCAGTTAAGCAGAGAATTCATTCGTTCTATTGACGCATCACCAGACACCAAGGTTGCTTACTACTGTAACAGTCTCCCTGAAGCGCAAGATTTGGTAGCCAAACAGGTGGTACATGGCATTGTCTACATACCCGAGGACTTTTCAAGAAAGATATATAGAGGTGAGCAAACACACGTGAGTGTGTACTGCGATATGAGTCTTATGCTCACTTATAAAGCCATTTTACAAAGCGCACAAGCTGCAGCCAGTAGTCAAAACACAAAACTCCAAGTGCAGCAAACCAAAGGATATACGCAGCGAGATGATGAAATTGCCACCCAACCTCTTGCTGTAGATGAAGTTCAAATCTACAACTCAACGGGAGGATATGGCAATGCCATCATTCCGGGAGTGCTGATGATGATTATTCAGCAAACGCTACTCTTGGGCATTGGCTTAGCTGCTGGTACTGCAAGAGAGAACAACAGATATCAAGACTTGGTTCCTATCAGTCGCCATTATAATGGCATCTTTCGTATCGTGTTAGGGAAATCCATAGCCTATTTCATGCTTTACATCGTACTCGGTGCTTATTTAGCACTGGCGGTACCCAAGTTTTTTGGTTTTACCTCATTAGCAACGGGACACTCCCTCATCGGACTCCTCGTTCCCTATATACTCGCCAGTATATTTTTTGGAATGACTTTATCGTGCCTCGTACGCTATCGAGAAAACGTAATCCTATTAGTTATCTTCACATCCATACCCCTTTTGTTCATGACTGGGATATCATGGCCGCAGCATAACATACCAGGAATGTGGCAAGGAGTATCTACTCTTTTCCCCTCTACCTTTGGTGTACGGGGATTCTTACGTGTTCATAGTATGGGAGCTACGTTGGCTGACATCCGTACCGAATACCAAGCATTGTGGATACAGGTGTTAGTGTACTTCATACTCACTTGCCTTGTGTATCGTTATCAAATCATTCATACCCGTCGCCAAGCGATTGACCGCTTCGAATATTTGAAGAATAAGGCAAAAGCAGCTAAAGAAAGTAAGGGAAACGACTAAACCTTGGAGAAATTCTCTTTACGAATTCTTCTCTTAAGATAAATATCTATCACGAACAAAAAAGATAAAGAGCAGGTTCGTTAGTTCAGAATTGACAAGAATCCCTTTCGGGAGAACAGTCCTCGGAAAGTGAAGATTACATTTTTCTGAATGATTTCACCTGCCCCATGTTTTGGTGCAACCATCAATCGCCCAGTGGAGATATAACTCTTTTGAATTATTTCACCTGCACTCTCTTTGTAGGATTTTGTTCTTTATTGCGACGATTTGTTACCGTCACCACTGCTTGCGCTAAGTTCAGAAAGGCTTGTCCTGTCATTGTGTTCACATCAACAGCCGACGGTTCACCACCATCTCCATGCTCACAAATGCTTTGTACCAAAGGTATTTGTGCCAAGAGTGGCGTATCCATCTCTGCTGCAAGCCTCTTACATCCTTCTTTTCCAAAGATATAATATTTGTTCTCTGGAAGTTCTGCAGGTGTAAACCAAGCCATATTTTCTACCAATCCTAAAATCGGAACATTCACCTTTTCATTACGATACATATCAATTCCCTTGCGTGCATCAGCTAAAGCGACGTCTTGCGGTGTACTCACTATCACTGCTCCTGTGATAGCAAGGGTTTGTAATAATGTGAGATGAATATCACTCGTACCCGGAGGTGTATCTAAAATAAAATAATCAAGGTCTCCCCAATCAGCATCAGCAATCAATTGTTTTAAGGCATTTGAAGCCATTGCGCCACGCCACAACGTTGCTGTGTCAGCATTTACAAAGAAACCCACACTTAAAAGTTTGACACCATATTTCTGTATGGGCTCTATCAACTGTCTACCATCCTTTTCTACCGAATATACGTGTGCATCTTCTACCCCAAACATCTTTGGAACTGACGGACCAAAGATGTCTGCATCCAACAACCCAACTTTATATCCCAATTGAGCTAAGGCGATAGCCAGATTGGCAGAGACCGTGGACTTTCCCACACCTCCTTTCCCAGAACTTACAGCTATAATATTTTTTACTTGTGGTAAAAGTTTATCTACCGTTGGGCGTGGCGTAGACTTAAATGCCGTTTTGATAGTCACTTCAACCTCCTTCGATACGTGATAATGAATGGCAGCTTCAGCAGCCTTGAGCGTTGATTTCAGAAATGGGTCCGTCTCTCGAGGGAATAGTAAAGTAAACTCCACTTTCATGCCGTCAATTCTTACGTCATCTTCCAGCATTTCGCTGTCTATCAAGTTCTTTTTCGTACCAGCATACACTACCGTTGCCAGTGCGTCTGTAATCAGTTTAGGATATATGGTCATCATTATTTATATCAAATTATTCTATTATTTAACATGTTTATTTACCCACAGTCTTATCGCTTCGCTTGCTTCGGTGATAGCTGCGATAGTCGTCAAGTGGTATTTCTATATCGGGTTCTTCCAGCATGCCATTTCGGGGTAGCTTAAACTTCAAGTATTTGATGTTTAGACCTCTTGCTATCCACATCGATTCGTAATAAGTCTGGATAGACAATATTTGCTTTGTTGCTTCATCCATATCTGTGGTATGATACAAATCTTCTGTACTTTGAACGATGGGCAGCTGGTTGTTATCCACCATGGCAAGGGTATATGTAAAAAGAAAGTTAGAGTCTGTCTTCAGGTGTATCAATCCACCATCTAACAAAAAGCATCGATAGCGGTTCATAAAATACGTACTTGTGAGTCGCTTCCGCACGTTTTTCATTTGCGGATCTGAAAATGTGAGCCATATTTCCTGTACCTCGTCTTGACCAAAGAAACGATCTATCAGTTCGATATTGGTACGCAGAAATGCCACATTCGCGAGTCCTTGTTCTATCGCTTGCTTGGCACCAGTCCACATACGTGCGCCCTTGATGTCAACTCCTATGAAGTTGATGTGGGGAAACAGTTTTGCCAATCCCACCGTATATTCGCCCTTTCCACATCCCAGTTCTAACACTATCGGATGATTGTTCTTGAAATATTGCTCTCGCCAATGCCCTTTCATTTCAAACGGCACTTGCTCTATCACTGAATGCGGATATTGGAAAACATTTTCAAACGTTTCCATCTCAGCAAATTTTGCTAATTTTCCTTTGCCCATATTGGTTGTTGCTATACTGCAAAGGTAAGCAATTATTTATTTTCAGCCAAACGACAATTATGCTTATTGCGGTGAATCTATTTAGACAGCAAACTCATTTTTACAATGCACTGATGGTCTGCAATATATAAATTCGTTATACTTTTCCTTGCTCATCCATGTAGACAAGCCTGCTAAAGCATTGCATCAAAATCCAAGAGTCACGGAGTTGTAAAAAATAGGGTAGGCAACACCTCTCAAAAGCACTTTTACAAGTTTACTCGTTTTGCGAAAGTATCTTCTTTATATCTTCGTCCACCTTGGTGAGTTTCGCTTTACACATCTTGATAAGTTGCTGAGCTTTCTTAAGTTCCGTGGTCAGTTCATCAATGTCCAACTCATCATTTTCCATGCGCTGCACAATACTTTCCAACTGTTGCACAGCCTCTTCGTAGTTCATTTCCTTTGCCATTTTTCTGTTCTGCTATATGATAAAAGATATTGCCATGCCGCCTTGCACGACACGACCCTCGACATGAGATCCGGCGCACCATGTGATTTGCACAGTCTGATGTCTCTTCCTGTCCCATGGTTGATATGGCAAAAGTACGAATAAAATCAGAAATAAGCACATTAGTAGTCATATATATAATGGTTAAGGCACGGCTCTTGTCGTTAAATAGCGTTTGGCTCTTTTATCCAATAGCAATCAAATCATTATCAGGTCACAGACAAAGACACACATTTTTGTATCATCAAGAGTATCAATCTTGCGAGGTGTGTAGGCTTAAAAGCCGCCCATCAATTCTTTTTTATTCTTGATTTTAAGTGTTTATTGATGCTGAATTATCTTTACAAAGTGCCTCTCAAAACTCGCGTGAAATCATCCAACACCAAAGTTGGTCGCAAATACGCGAGTTATGCGAAAGTTTCATAACCTCCTGTTATTGAAGTTGTTACATTTAACCCTGTTCTTTTTCTTCCTATTTTCACCACCTTTTGGCGATTAAAGCATTGAGATAAGCGTGCAATTTGCATGCTTTAATGCTGCTGAAGCATGTGAATAACAGCTCTAATACATGTTTCCAAGACCGTTAAGTCCATGTTTCAGCTTGAAAAGGCATTGATTTTGACAAAATCAGCCCATTTTTGCAGTTCGTTTGCCTATTGATTTTTTCTATTTTGAAGATTTTAGATGACCGTTTTTCGGTAAAATAACAGGACAAAAACAGCGGTTGCCTTTATCAAGAATGAGCAGGAAAAAATAACGCAACACTTTTCAACTTTTTGGCAACCTATACACTTTTTTGGCATACCCTGCACCGTATCTTTGCCACATCAACACAAAAAATAGTAGAGAATTATGGCAAAAACAAGCATTCAGTACATCAAAGAGGCTGCAAAGAAATTGGTGGATAGCAAATTACAGCGGTTAGGTGCAGCCAAGACACAAGAGATTTTCAAAGGTGTGATGCAATCGGTTGGATTGGAAACAATGGGAGAAGTGTACTTGTTTGTTGCCCAGTTTGACCTGACTTGTCGCGATAGAATATCCGATATGGACGATCTTGCCAGCTATTTCGAATGCTCGTCATTAGACATGATAGAGTATGTGCCAGCACTCACATCGCTCGAAAGCAAAGGTATCCTCGTGCGTAGGGGTAGGAATGAGGAAAACATTTTGAAGCAGAATTATAGCGTATGCGATGCTGTAGTATCTGCTGTGATTGACAACAAGCCTGTTGATATCCGTCATGACACGATAGAAGAGGTGCAGATGGATAAGTATGAGTTTTGCAAACGAATAGCAGAAAAGGTAGAAAGCCCGAACATTGTTACCAATGAACTGATATTATTTGCTGAAAAATTAGAGAAATGTTGCCAGCATCTTGCGTTTATACGCCAGCTAACGGACAAAGTAGGGAACATTGTCGACCGAATACTGTTCTACGATATATGCCATGACAATTTTCAAGAAGATGGAGATGGAACTTCAGATCTAAATACTACATTGAAAGATTTGTACAGTAACATCAGCGAACGCATTGCCACACGAAAGAAGATTGTCGAGCGAAAGCATGTTCTCTTCACCTTGGAACTGATAGAGTTGGATGACAATTATGACGAAGACCTGTTACTAACAGATAAAGGGAAGGAATTTTTCTACGCTGAAGACCTCGTGGCGTTCAGCAAGTTGTATAAATACCGTGACATCTATTCGTTCGTCAACGGCATATACGATTTCTTTCATTCCTCAAAACGCTACAATAGCAACCGACCGAATGAGATGGTGACTCGCATTATCAATAAAACAGTGCATAGCTATGAGCAGACAAACCAGCATTTAGCTGAGGTGAGAAGAATACAGAACCTCATACCCGACGCCTTCGAAAAGATGCTTTTCTACACCGTGGCAAAAGAAATGATAGACGGTGAAGAAACATCTTTGTCACTTGCGGTTAAGACTATCTACCCTCGTCAGATGCGGAAAAAGGTGTTGCAAGACTTCAAGGACAGAAGAAGTGAACTACAGAAAAAGGAATTGGTTGTGATTGAGACAAACTTCTCCTTATTTGGAGAGGACACACTATTGGTCATGACCGACAAAGCAAAAGAGATATTGCTGGGCGAAGATGCGGAACTATTTATGAGAGAGGTGTCAGACAAACAACTAATCCCTTGCAACAAGATAACGAAAAAGAAACTATTTTTCTCTCCAGCACTTGAAAAACAGTTGTCGCTCCTGCGCAATAGTTTAGAGGAAGAATACTATCAAAGGCTCTGCAACAGAATAAAAAAGAACAACCTGCCTACGGGCATTGCCGTTTTGCTGTATGGAGAGCCTGGCACAGGTAAGACCGAAAGCGTGTTACAGATAGCCAAAGCCACAGGGCGCGCTATCATGCACGTGGACATCAGTGCTACGAAAACATGCTGGTTTGGCGAAAGCGAGAAACTCATAAAGAAGGTTTTTACCGACTATCGGCGATTGTGCACCAAGAGCAAGCTAAAACCTATCCTGCTATTCAACGAGGCTGATGCCATCTTCTCCAAGCGTAAAGATGTGAACAATGGAAGCGTTGCACAGACAGAGAATGCCATTCAAAACATTATTCTTGAAGAGATGGAAAACCTCGATGGCATCCTCATCGCAACCACCAACTTGGCGGACAACCTTGATAGGGCTTTCGAGCGGAGATTCTTATTCAAGATTCATTTTGATAAACCTACCATCGAAGCTAAGAAAAACATCTGGATGAGTAAGTTGCCTACGCTCTTGGCTACCGATGCGCAAACGTTAGCGGCAGCTTATGAGTTGAGTGGCGGACAGATAGACAACATTGTGAGGAAGGCTGTGATGCAAGAAGTCGTTCATGGCGACAAGCCTACGCTCCAATTGCTTGTGGAGATATGTAACGAAGAGCGTATCAAACGAAACGATGCAAAACGTATAGGATTTTGATAACGATGTTCGATGGCGATACAAGCGAGAAAACAAATAACAAACAAGCAGGGTGACAAATGTCAGCAGCTATTTGTATCTTTGCAATCAATAAAAACCTAATGCCTTATGCCAGCAAACCAATTTGGAAGATATGTATGGCTTGTGGATACGCTTCGACGCTACAAATACCTTTCCTATAAGGAGATTAACGCCAAGTGGCAACAAAGCGGACTAAGCTATGGTGAAGGGGATGAGCTGCCTCTTCGCACTTTTCACAATCATAGGAAAGCCATTTACGACATATTTAATATTGCCATTGAGCTTGACCCTGATGTGAAAGGTTATAAATATCATATAGAAAACCCAATCGAACTGGAAGACGACAGCCTTCGTAGTTGGCTCATCGACTCGTATGCTACTTTGAACCAAATTCAGGTAGATAGCAAGTTGAAAGACCGAATAGTGTTTGAGGATATCCCATCAGGAAATACATGGCTTACCACTTTTATGCAGGCGATGCGCGAGAATAAAGTCATGAAGATTACACACCAAGGCTTTGGCAAGGACTTCCCAAACACCTTCGAGATTGAGCCATATTGTCTGAAAGTAGTAAAGCGACGTTGGTATGTCATTGCCAACAACCCTTACTACACGGCACTTAATAAGAAACATAAAGAAGAAGAGGGGTATTCACCACGAAAGGAAATACGCACCTACGGACTTGACCGTATCATAGAGGCAACGATTCTTGACAAAACCTTTGAAATGAAAACAGATTTCGACATCAAGAAGTTCTATGAAGGTTGCACAGGCATCATTCCAAGTGACGAACCGATAGAACGTGTCGTCTTAAAAGCCTACGATCAAGCGCCTGACTACCTTCGCACGCTACCGCTGCACGAATCTCAAAATGAAATTGAAACCTGCGAAGAGTCTGTCACTTTCTCATACCACGTGAGGTTGACGTACGACTTCGTGCAACTTATTATGCAACAGGGAGATCAGATAGAAGTGTTGGAGCCAAAGAAATTGCGTGACCAAATTCGAAATATGGCAAACACCTTACTCTCTTATTACAAGGACTGACATGGAAGGATTGAACTTTATAGCAATAGATTTTGAAACAGCAACAGGCAAACGAGCATCTGTTTGCGAAGCTGGAATATGTGTGGTGAAAGACGGAAAGATTGTCGAAACCAAGTCGTGGTTAATCCGTCCCGAAGACAATGCCTACTCCTATTGGAACATTCAGATACACGGCATTCATCCCGAAAATACGGAGAATGCGCCCAGTTTTCCATGCGTATGGCAAGAAATATTGACCTATCTAAAGGAAACGCCTATACTCGTAGCTCACAATGCAGCCTTCGACATCTCCTGCATTCGCAAATCATTAGAGTTGTACCACCTCGATACACTTGATGTTGACTATTATTGCACACTTCGTGCCGCACGTCATCACTACGATTTTGAATGCCATACGCTTGGTTATCTCTGTGAGCAGTTTGAGATTCCCGAAGGTACACACCATCGGGCTGGCGATGATGCCGAGATGTGTGCGCGCCTGTTTCTTCGAGAAATAAAAGATGCAGGCTGGTGCGAACTTACAGAAATGACGTATTGTAACGGGAAGTTATAGTGACATGTTCGTCCAAGGAATTGTCCCTCAGACGAAAGTGTCAGCACGATTTGGTTGCCTTTCTCCGTATATTTTTGAAAAAAGAGTGACAACTCTCTCTTGTTTCCTACTTCACTGTTGATTTGATGATGCCATTCTCTACACGTGTTTCTATCTCATCTCCAGCCTTTAATTGGTGTGCATTGCGCACTGCCCGCCCTTGATGCAGGGTGATACTATAGCCACGTTTGAGTAAAAGTTGAGGGTCGAGTAGTGAGCAACGCTGTTCCAACAAGTCGAGATGATGACGAGCATCAAGGAGGAGGCGCTGAACAGTGGGGGATAATCTGGCAGAGTGAACCTCTATGTGTTGCTGTGCCTGATGTACGTGGAGCCTTGCGGAAGTAGTTAAACGCTGTTGGCACTGCTGCAAATGCGTCAATTGCTGGAGTTTAACACGAGAAAAGAGGAAGGGTATTTTACTCGTAAGGAGGTCAAAACGGTTCTTTTCAAGTTCCATGGCATGCCTTACTGTTTGTATTATTTCCTGTTCTGCATCATCAATGCGATGCCAAGTATTTCTCAAATGTTCAACCAAGTAGGCTGCTGCAGCGGTAGGTGTCTTTACTCGTTGAAAGGAAATCATGTCGAGTACGCTCTCATCCCTATCGTGTCCAATTCCTGTGATAATGGGCAAAGGGAAATTAGCCACGTTCTCGGCTAATAAAATGGTGTCGAAACCACTCAAATCACTGGTAGCACCGCCCCCACGAATGATGACCACCACATCGAACTTGTCTGCCTGATCATTGATTTGGTTCAAAGCATTAATCACACTCTGCTCAACTTTTTCGCCTTGCATCACAGCAGGGAAGAGCTGCACATCGAAAGAAAGCCCTGCATCATTGTCTTGTAGCTGTCGCAAGAAATCGCCATAGCCTGCCGCCTGTTCGCTGGAAACGACAGCAACACGCTGAGCAAAGAGTGGCAAGGTGAGTTCTTTTTGTAAATCAAAGACGCCCTCTGCCTTTAATTGGGCAATGATTTCTTGTCTTTTTCTTGCCATATCACCCATCGTATAAACGGGGTCAATGTCTGTGATAATCCATGAGAACCCATAAGCCTCGTGAAAATTTGCATAGACCTTCAGTAACACTTTCATGCCAGCTCGTAAGGATTGTCCCGTCATGCGCTCGAAATACGGTCGCATCAGCATCCACTTGTTCTTCCAGCATTTAGCGGAAGCCTTGGCTATGGGCGTATTGGTTTGCTCATCTTTCTGCACTAACTCCATGTAACAGTGCCCTCTCACCTCACGTACCTCAGACAATTCGGCCTCTACCCAATATTCATCGGGCATGACAGTTTGGAGAGTTTCGCTCACTATTTCGTTGAGTTCATAAAGCGTTAATTTTTGTTTCATTTGCTTTGATATTTCACATACAAATATACAATTTTATTTTGAAAGGCGATGCATGGTAATAAAAATGCACTGGCAGATAACTCCGATTGTTACGTTTCTTAAATGAACTTACAATTGGAGATACAAGAGAAACTGCCCAGAATGATTTAGAGAAAAATCATCATATTTAGGTATTGCCTTGACAATTAGGAGCTATTACCTTTGCAAACTTACAAGAGACATGCAAAGCATGTTGTTGAACGAAAAAAAATTAAATAACTAATTTATATATCATCTTGAAAATGAAAAATTTAAGAAAAAAACTTTTGGCATTAATATTTTTATTGACAATAGTAGGTAGTATGCAAGCCAAAAATGCGTTAATTGTAATAGCGCATGGCTCACCTATGCCCAGTTGGCGTAAACCAGTCTTGGATTTAGAACAAATCGTACGGCAAAAATTAGCAACTCATCCCGTAAAAGGCATTGACTATATGCGTGTGGCACTCATGGAATATACAGAACCTTCGATAGCCAATGTAGTAAAGGATTGTTTGGAACAAGGAGCTGATACCATCTTTGCGTTACCTTTATTCATAGCCCCATCAAGTCACACGGAAGAAGATTTACCTAACATTCTTGGCATGAAGTATAATAGATATGTACGCGAAGAGTTGGCAGAGGAAAATACCGAGATGGTTCATACCAATGTTCCTATTGTCATGGGACCAACATTCTATTATAGCTACGTGTTAGAAAAGACGATGTTACAACGAATAAAAGCGATGTCGAAAGATGAGGCAAACGAAGCCGTAGTATTTCTTGCACATGGCGACCCAGAACGTATTGGATTTTGGAACATGATGTTAGAACATGTACAAAAATACATCAAAGACAACAGCAAGATAACTTATACTGATGCACGACAGATAGAGATGGGACATGACTTCGCAAATGAACTACTACCTATATTAAAACGTGCCGCACAACACAAAAAGCGAATATTGGTACAGGGCATTTATCTTACTTCAGACGTGAAACGTATGGCAGATAGGCACAAAATGCAGGAAAAACAAGCGGAGCTAACCCGAGATGGCGTAGAAATAGTTTACAGCAATGAGGGAATTTTGCCTGCATCATCTGATTTAATTGCCAATTGGGTAATAGAAGAAACGACACAATGGTTGAAGAGCAAGAAATAGCTCTTCAATCTTATCCGTTAGTAAAATAGTGCATACATGTTACGTATTAAGCCAAAACACACAGCCAAAACAACCAAAATCGTACAGATGACTTTGCTGCTATTTGGGAACACATCATGCAAGAAAAGTATTTTTGTCTTGCTCTGTATGATATGGGGCATTCTCAATACTCATGCTCAAACAAGTAAGGTTTTCGGTTATGTTACTGACACAAATAACGAGCCTCTAATAGGCGTGTCAGTGAAAGTGGAAGGCACTAATACGATGACTGTTACAAATAACGAAGGACGATTTTTATTAAGTATTCCACGACAAAACTCATTTACTGTAACATTCTCATATGTGGGATATACCACAAAAAAAGTGAAATGTAAAGATAACACACCATGCCTAAACGTGAAGTTGTCAGAAGATGTAAATCAAGTAAATGAAGTTGTAATACGTGCAAAAAGCAATATCAACGCGATTGACTTGCGAGCTAAATCGGGTGCAGTGGTTAATGTAGACATGAGAGCACTTAAAGATAAGCCAATGATTGACATGGGATTGGCTCTGCAAGGAATGGTACCAGGATTAATGGTTTCTAATACAGGGGAATTGGGTAAAGCCCCTGAAATACGCATACGTGGAAACTCTTCATTTAGAAAGGGGAATATGACCAATGAACCATTGTATGTTTTAGACGGAAAAATAATAGCTGCCGAAACCTTTTATAACCTTCCCCCACAAGATATTGCAAGTATTAAGGTGTTAAAGAACGCATCAGCATGTGCCTTATACGGCGTTAAAGCTGCTAATGGGGTTTTAGAAATAACTTCACAACGTGGATATTGCGGTAAACTTACCATTTCCTACAGCAACAATATCGGAATTACGGGACGAGGAAAACGAGGAGTTCGGCTAATGAATTCCAGTGAAAAATTGGAATTCGAACGACTTTTACAAAATCCTGCCACACCAGGTTATCGGTTTAGTGCTGACTACTACAACAAGTATGAGGCAGATAATCCTGATAAGGCTCAACTTATCAAAGAAGGAGAAGTATATCTCAATGAATTACGGAAAATTGACACAGACTGGTTTAACGAACTGATACATAATAATATCTACCAACGCCACAGCTTCAGCTTGAAAGGCGGGAATAATTCAACGACTTATTATGTTTCTGCGAACTATGCCAATCAAGGTGGAAGAATGAAAGGAAATGACAAACAACGTTATAGCGTACGTCTTAGCTTAGACCAAAGGTTAGGAAAGATTGGTTATATGATGCTGGGAGTAAATGGTGCATACGCAAAAACGAATACGCCAACTGGCACAACCTTCGACCCAACTTCATTGGTGTATAACCTTAATCCTTACGAAACAACTTCATCGCAACTTTATTCATACCCAGGACAAAGGTTCAAAGACTTGCTTTACCAATTTCAACAAGACCATACAGATAAAGACGTGGGGTTTTCCGCCAACCTCACTCTTACTCCTTTTGCAGGACTAACATTGGCATACATTGCAGGTGCTGACTTGAGCTTTGGCAATAATCATCGATTTACTCCTGCTACCTCTTACAGTGAACAGCATCAAGGTATCCCTCTCCTAAGGCGCGGGATATACAGCAAATCTCAAAATGCGACAACAAACATATCGAGCAATTTTAGAGCAACATATAATCAGGTAATCAATGACATACACGACCTTACTCTTGGTGCGAATATAGATTATTACTTTTACGACAATGAAGGAGTAGGCATCACAGGATATGGTGTGGGTAATATAGACTCACCTTCTGCCATAAACCATTCGCTACAAGGGCTTAGGCAACCTGAGATACGAAACCCACATGACAGAAACGCACAATTGGGTATAGGAGTGGTAGGTGGCTATTCCCTTAAAAACATCTACGACTTTTACGCTACCTTCAAAGCGGATGCGTCATCCGTTCTTCCTAAAGAGAAACGTTGGAACTCTGCTTGGGCAACGGGAATAGGGTGGACGCCAACCAATTATTCTTTTTTGAAGGGCAATAAGATAATATCTGCACTGAACCTAAAAGCATCTTATGGCGTAACAGCTAATCTTAATGGTGTTTCGGTATCACAAACGATTGGCACATTCTCATTTTCCAACAAAGGCTATGATGAGGTAAGGCCATTGGAACTACTTATGCTTTATAATAAAGACTTGAAAGCAGAGCAAAATAAATCAATGGACGCTGGTCTAACCCTTGAACTATTTCACCGCATTACATTTGATGCGAATTGGTATAATCGCATTACAGAAGAAGCCCTGTTGGATGTTCCTATTGCAACAAGCACAGGGTTTCAATTGATGAAACGCAACGTTGGAATTCTACAAAATAACGGTATAGAGTTAGGCTTTAACGTTAGGATTATTGATAATTATGACAGCAGGTTAAATTTGCGTGCCAACTTTTGCTATAATCGCAACAAAGTTATTGATCTATATGACGGCAATCGATTATATACGAACGAAGATGATATACTGCCAACTTACGAGGTAGGTAAATCGTACGATATGCTGTATGGGCTTCATTCATTAGGTATCAATCCTCTTACTGGTTATCCAGTATTCAAGACTCCTGATAACAAGGAAAAACAAGCAAGCGAATTTCTTACGAAGTCTGATTTCCAATCCTTAGGTCATCTCACGCCACCATACAACGGAGGATTGAATGTTGATTTTCAATACAAAGAATTTGAAATGAATGTTGGCTTTTACTACACGCTTTCGGGTATTCGTCAATTTGATTACAAGTACGTACGTAATAAAGACAATGCAAACAAGAATGCTATTGCTGGACTTACTGAGCACATGTGGTTTAAGCAAGGAGATGAGCACAAAATTTATCCCACACCCTATTACGCAAACAGTGTGGCTGAAGAAAACATGGCTTTGTATGCAACCTCTCGCACAGTTGGTTCAAGCAACATGTTAAAATTATCCATGGTGTCATTGAGATACCGCATTGCAGGAAAATGGTTAGAAAAGCATTTACCTTTTTTACAATTCGCCTCAGTGGGATTTCAAGGTTCAAATCTCTATACATGGACATCCTTTAAGGAGTCGGATCCAGAAAGTGGAAAACTTTCTGGAACACTTCAACCTGTGTTCACATTTAATATGAACCTAACATTTTGAAATTATGTTTAAGATAACACGCAAAAATATATTATTGTTTCATTATATCATTTCTGCGATGATATTTACATCGTGTTCGCTCAACATTCCGCCAATGGATATGTTTTCAGACCCCGATGCGATTACCAATGTTCAAAATGCACGTTCACTCTTAACTTCAGCATATAGGGCATACCCTCATTACGAATTGGAGTTTTCAATCTTAGGCAATGACTTTTGCCCTACGTCACTCTCTCACAGCAATGTAGAATTAACAAACCTGTATGCGTGGCGTCCTAAAGAAATCACACAACTTTCCACGAATCTTTGGCTTGGATATTATAACGTTATTGCTATCTGTGATGCTTTAGATGAACGACTGCCACAAGTGCAGATAGAAAAAGAAGATGACAGGCAGGAAATCATCAATATTTCTTCGGAAAGCAAACTACTAAAAGCTTGGTGCTATTTGCAATTACTCAAGATATATGCCCCAGCTTACGACAGAAACCCAGATGACATGGGAATCATACTAAAGTCGACACTCGGAATAGAAAACAAACAGCGTAGTTCTATCAAAGATTGTACGAGTTATATCGAGGATTTATTACTACAAACAGCCAAACATCCCTTTAACAACAAAAACCAGATGTGGATGTCGAACGATGCTGCTCACTACTTATTAGCCGATCTCTACCTTTATATGGGACAATGGGATAAAGTTCTCGAATATGCTGTCCCACAGCTTTCGACAATGCCAAAGGCAGGGTCGGACTCCTATGAAAAAGAATACCATTCTTTATGGACTGACAAAAACTCAACAGAACGTATTTTTGCTTTTTATATGGATAGTCCTGTTTTCACTAATTTGGAATACGACAGAAACAAAGGAGATTTATTTGCCATCAACCCAAACTTTGCAATTGACAAATCAGACAAACGTTATGACATGGCGATTATACCCAAAAAGATGTACAACAAACAGGTCATGCTCTTGGGTAAATATAATAAATTGCAAAAAGACAACATGGTTGTCTCCTACCTTAACAAAATGCGGCGGGCAGGTCTTATCTTCATGGTGGCTGAAGCTTATGCACAAATAGGAAATAATCACAAGGCTATTGCAACGATAAACAGTTATCGAAAATTAACTGGAAAGAACATGCTTACAGAAAATTTGAATGGCAAAGATTTAGTCGATTCTATCCTTTACGACAAATACCAAGAGTTTGTTGGAGAAGGCACTAATTACTTTGACTTAAAACGTACACACAACAAACCGCTTGCTCGCTTAACTCTATGGGGCGAGGGACATTCCGCTTATATATCAGAAGACGACTATCGGTGGACTTTCCCTATACCAAAAGCAGAATACCGCTTTAATCTTGCTGAAATCAACCAAAACAAAGGCTGGTATTATACAAATGACAAATGAAAAACAGGTAAAGGTGTCTAACATGACATCACACTAAAAGACATCACACGGGACTGGCAAATATCTCATAAAAATAACTCAATTTTTTATAACAATTACACAATGAAAACCATTAAATTTACATTAGCAGCCCTTTTGGCACTTTTGCTTATACCCTCTTGTACAGAGGATAAGGATGAGCAAATGACAAATCATCTAAATCTTGAACTGCAAGGAGTTCATGAGATTGCAGAAGATGATAATACGACGATCACGATTAAGGCAAGTCTGTCCTTTACACCAGAGGAAGACGTTACTGCCAATTTGATTGTCACAGGAAACGACGACAAGATAGTAGAACTTTCTACGCAAAATCTTGTTTTCAAGAAAGGTGAAAAGGTTCAAACCTTTACTATCAAGTCCAACAACAAACATTTAGTTAAAGGAGTCCGTTCTATTACCATCAATGTGGGTCACATAAACAATGATAATGTAAAATTATTAAAGCCTGTGACTATTAATGTTCGACAAGATAGTGATATCCCAGTTTTAACAGAAGCACAACAATCATTAATCAAGGGTTATAAAGAAAAGTTTGGAGTTGACCTCACAAGCATCCTTGGTAAAATAAAGGTAAAAGCAACTGTTAGTTATAATGCAAGTGACAAAGAACAATACTTTGGAGGTAAAGAGAAAGAAACATTCAACGGTTACACCATTATTACACTCAGCGAAAAAGCCACTGCCGACAAACCCGTTCTAAAGATGATATCCAATGCAATGGGACTTAACGACTTTTTCTACATGGTACTTAAAAAGAAGACAGTTGAGGATACTGAATTCTTCCAACAACAACCTAATGGCTTGGCTGTTGTGAAAGCAGTAAAGTTTGATCCTAAGGAAGATACATTCACGACAGCTCTTGACAATATTGAACTCAATATTAAAGATGGAAAAATTAATTTCTTAGGAACGGGAAAGGATGTATATGGAGACGAAATAACTGTAGTGCCTTTTTCATACAAGTTCTCTGCATGGGACCGTTTGCAGAACATTGTAAAGCAAGGGAATGTCTCCGTTACCATCAAATTGCCTTATGAAGACCATGAGCAAACGATATTGATAAACCAAGATGTAATTGATGCAGGTGGAAGTATTTCCCCAAATAGATGGCTCGGATATAGCACCATAGACAAGGATTCATATAAGAACGATCCGTCTGACTACATCAAGCCTACCTCTGTTCTTGACTTCAAGGGAGGGAAGATGTCTTTTACATTCCCATGGGACTTTGATGAGGCGAATGGCTACACACAAATAAATGTAGAATATACCTTTTAATATTGGTTAAAAAACAGAATCATCTCCTCTTCTATTAAGAAGCGGTGACAACTATTAGCAATAAGAATTTCACAAAATCATACCCTAAAGGTATATGCACATAAAACTAACAACTTGTAGAATAAGCTTATTATCACTTCTACTTGTTATTTCTATTTCTATATCAAGGGCGAGGGGCACAACGTTCCCTCCCCTTTCCCCCAATGCTGTTGAGGGGAAACTCACCAATGGCTTACGTTACATCCTTGTACCTACTACAAACCAATCGCATAAAATAGAAATGCGGATGATTATGCGAATAGGTTCGTTGGTTGAAGATGAAGAACAAAGAGGATGCGCACACTTTTTGGAACATTTAGCGTTTGAGGGAACTAAACGTTTTCCCAATCGCACTATGATACAGGCTTTCGAGGCGCAAGGAATGAAATATGGGCGAGATATTAATGCGTTTACGGGATTCGACCGTACCATTTATTCCTTATCTCTACCAATCACCAGTGCCCAACAACGTTCTGAAATACTGCAATTAGCACTTCATTCGACAAGCGATTGGCTTGGTGCTATTGAAATATCAACATCTCATGTTGAAAATGAGAAAGGCACCATTATAGAAGAACTTCGCAGTTATACCCTGCCTGATGATTTTTATACGCTAAAAATAGGAACAGGAAGATATTCTAAGCGTATGCCTTTAGGATCAGAACAAGAAATTAAAGCTGTAACGCCTAAAGCATTACTACAATATTACAATAAATGGTACAAGCCTCATAATGCAACTATTATTATTGTTGGAGATGTAGACGTTAAGGAGGCTAAACATTTGATATCAACAACATTGGGACATCTTCCAAAAACAAACAAGCAAACTACACCTCCCACCTATCCTTTAACTTACAGCAAAGGCACCAACTATATGGTGTTAACCGATAGTTTACAAACCACTCAAAAAATTGATTGGATAATTCCACATGTCATGCCTTTTACCACCAATCTGCACAACATGCTTGAACGTAAACGTATGGAAATTGTGTGTTCTTTACTCAACAACAGATTAAAGGAAAGCGGAACAAGGTGCGAAGTCTATGACTCGTGGTATTTAGCAAATAAAAATCATTTTACATTCTCATTTTCATCAACGCATAACAGCACATTGCTACAATCCATAAGAACTGCCTCAGCAGAGTGTAGACGTATTGTCAAGCAAGGTATCTGCTCCATAGAACTTCAACATCTCATCAAAAAGCAACAAGAAAAAATGATTGTTGAAAAAGAAGACAAAACTGCTACTGAGATTTGCGATGATCTAATCGATTATGTTATTTTTGGGGAAAGACGAATTTACTCTAATCAAGAAGCCAATCTGCTGAAAGTGCTATTAAGTAAAACTACGAGCAAAGATATCGTAAAGCGTTTAAGCTTCTTGTTGAAACAAATGCGAAAATCAAGCCTAATAGCTTACAATAGTCATAGTGACAATTCATTGTCCAAGCAAGCAATCATACAAGCATGGCAACAAGGACAGCGGCAAAGCATGGAAAGATACACATTCCATCCACCTCATCCAAGTTCTCCATGTGCTGCCATACAACGCCCCGAAAGGGATCTGAAAACGTACGAGATTACAAATGGGGCAGTAACAAACCAAAACATCCATGAAAAGTTGGGCGTAACCGATATAAAACTTTCCAATGGAATACGCTTATTGCTCAAACCTACCAATACTGCCGACTCTACCATTTACATCGCATGGATAGGACGTGGCGGAATGGCAGACCTTACAACTCTACAACAAAAGCGCTACTACGATGCTATTGCTTATGTGGATCTGGGTGGTATACAAGGATTGCCAAACGACACGCTGTCTGACATCATGATGCAAAAATCACTCTCAATGGCTTTGGGAGTAGATCAATATTGGCATCAATTATTAGCTTCTGGACCAGTCTGCTATAGCTCTTCTTTATTTCGTTTGATCAGAGAAAAAATAATGCATCCAGGCTTAGATTATCCACTATTCGAAAATCTGAAACAATCAGAAATAACGAATAATGGAAAAGAGACCTTGTTACAGCGTATGATGAAACGAGATATTAACCGACTCATAGATATTTGCATTGATTCATTGGTTGGAAACGGAAGAGATAAAACTTTTTTAATGAATAAAGCAGATTGGCAACAGCTTAATTTAGATACGTTGGCAACCTACTATAAGCGTACATTTGGTGATTTGCGCAATACAACAATCATCCTAACAGGGGGATTTGATTTGACAAAAATTATACCGCAAGCTGTCGCTATCTTTTCTGAAATGCCTCAACAAGATGCTATGCCTTTGGACAATCGACCTATAAGTTTACCATGCAATGAGGTGCGAAAAGTATTCATAGACAATGATAGTCATCAAAAGGGAACACTCTACATGGTACTTCCCTTCAACTATCATCCTGGGTTGAGAACGTCTCTCTGCATCAAACTAATGCGTGACTTGTTGCAAGAGCGTGTTATTGATATCCTGCGAGAAAAGCTTCACATCGTATATTCACCTTACGTCGACCTATTTTACGATGGATACCCACAACAACGAGCATATTTACAACTTACCATCGATGCAGAAAAGAACAATCTGGAAAAGGTTGAACAAACTCTCTGCAACATCGTCACACAATTTCAAGACACTGCTGTAAGCACAGCTAATCTTGAAAAAATGAAGCGATCGTTTTTGGTAGCTAAGCAGCAAGCTCTATCCAACGACACGCCCATAGAGTGGAAAAATGCACTCACATTATTGATTAAGAATGATGAGAGCATTGCTGACTTCAATCATTACGAATCTATATTACAACAAATCACAGCACAGGAAATACAACAAATGTTTAAGCAATATATAAAATTAAACAAACGAATAGTACTAATAAAGACAGATGAAACAAAAAAATAAATTTCTATCCCTTCTACTTGTTATAGTAGCAGCAGGATCCATGGTCGTCAATGCGCAACAGACTACCTATGATGCTTATCGATTATACGACAACAGTGGCAAAGCTATCGATTATCAACAAATGGTGCGACAACTATCAAAGGCAGACGTCGTATTTTTAGGCGAGATACATAATTGTGCCATTACTCACTGGTTAGAGTTACGCATTCTGCAATCACTCTATTTGGCTCATGGAAGAAATTTGGCATTAGGTATGGAGATGTTCGAAGCCGACAATCAACTCATTCTTAATGAATATCTGCAAGGACTTATTTTCTCTGACAGATTCGAAGAAGAGGCGCGTATATGGCCCAATTACGTTACAGATTATGCGCCAATTGTCAACTTCGCTCGTGAAAACAAGATATCAACTGTGGCAACAAATGTACCAAGAAGATATGCGGCAATGGTTAAAGAACACGGGTTAGCATTCATTGATTCACTTTCTAAAGAAGCCAAGGAGTATTTCCCTCCATTACCCATTCCCTACGAGCCAAACCCACAAGCCGAACAAGGATTTGCCATGATGAGAATGTTGGGTGGTGGAAAATCAAATAAAGATAACAGCCACCTTTCTGAAGCACAGGCACTCAAAGATGCAACAATGGCATGGCATATCGCACAAACCTCCACTCCTAAAATGTTGCATATAAATGGAAATATCCACACTGATGGCAACAGTGGCATTATCACCTACCTAAGGAAATATGCCCCCAAGAAAAAAATAATTACTCTACGTACTGTGCGACAAGAAGATATTACATTTTTAGATGATACATACAAAGGATTAGCAGATTATTACCTTTGTGTGCCGGAGGATATGACAAATACTTATTAGATAAACAATTATAATAAAATAAACAACGTATAAAATGAAAATCAATTACAAGCTCGTACTGTCATGCGTGTTGTTCATGATTACGCCTTTCCGAACAATGGCAACAGAATATTTGACCATTGAGTTTAAGGACAAAAGTTTTGTTACCTTTGGTATGGACAAACAACCCGTCATTTCTTTTAAAGGAGGAAATTTGGTGATTACTGACAATTTCAATGAAACAAAAGAAATGGTCACCAATCAAATCGTACGCTATTATTTCTCAAAACAACAACCCACGACAAACATTGATGAAGAACGAACAGTTGCGCAGAAACCATTTGTTCTCAATGGACATGTGATGTACCAAGGGCTTACATCATCATCTGTCGTAAGAGTTTTCACCCTCAACGGAGTAGAAGTAGCACATTACAAAGCCGATTCGCAAGGTTGTGTGGATATTGATGTCTCAACCATGCCACATGGCGTTTACATTTTCCATTCAAATAAAAATGTAATTAAAATTGTAAATAAATAACTTTTATAGAAAACAATATAAACCATAATTCACAAGAAATATGAAAAGAAAAATCATTCTCTCGTTTGTTTTATCAGCTATTGTGATAAGCATCAATGCTCAAGAGTACAACATGAAGATAAACAAAGTAAACGGTGAAGTACTTACTATTGCAACAAGCGAAATCAAAGATGTCATGTTTGAAGAGATAAAAGGCAAGGAGGAAGAGCCACAAGATGAACCACGCTTTATTACCATGGGTGGTAAAAAATGGGCAATGGGGAACCTTGTTTATGATAATGGAAAGTGGCGAATTGCTGCCAACCAATGGGAGTACTTCAATGCTGTCTATGGAAGAGCTGGCGAAGGAAATACCAAATGTAAACTCAGTGATACGCAAGTAGATCATTTCAGATGGGGAGTATTAGGCAATGCAGCCATAACACAGGGGTCAGACGTTGTAAAAGCCTTTGGTAATGGATCTTGGGATATTTACAACATCTCTGGAAAAATGTATAAAGATATTGATTGTAAAGATGAGACCAAGAATTTCGATGAAGCAAAATATGGTGATTTGGCATTTTGGGCTACGAAAGGTAAATGGCGCATGCCGTCTAAAGCCGACTGGAATTACTTAAAAGATGGGTGCGATTGGCAGTTAGGTTATATTACATTAGATAACGGCAAGCAACTTTATGGCTGTCTGATTACAGAAGCCGCAGGAGATTTTGGTGAAACAAATACCATAGCTAAAGAGTTCTCGAAAGCTGAAGTAGAGAAAAATCTCTTTTTGCCATTAGCAGGGTATCGCTTTGAAAACAAGATAAAAAATGCTGGATATGGTGGTTATTATTGGACAAGCCAACTGTTCAATAAAACAGATAATTATGCTTTTGAAGTATCGTTCGACCACGATGGATTCTACATTAATCAAAATGGTGGCGATGCTAATAATGGTAACTGTATCAGACCTATCTTGGTAGAAACCAAATAATAAAAGCTGTTTCAAATAATAATGAAACAACTCTTTATGACCCCTTGGAAGTAGGAAACTTTCTGACGGAACGTTTCTTACTTCCATTTTTTAATACCGACTCTCTTTATTCGGATAAACACACATCAATTTTTACATGATATCTATCGCCCTAACTGCTACAGTTTTGAAATGAAAGGACAACAGGTGGTTAGTTTTATCTTTATATTAATGTTTAAAGTTTAGAATATTTTCGTACTTTTGCAAAGATAATAAGGAGATGTTCATGGATAATAAATCAGCGACATTAGAATTAGGAACCAAACCTGTTGGCGCTCTACTGATGCAATACGCCATGCCGGCCGTGATTGCCATGACGGCATCATCGTTATATAATATGATAGATCGCATTTTCATCGGTCAGGTGGTGGGTCCGTTGGCAATTTCAGGATTAGCTATTACCTTTCCGCTCATGAACTTGTCTGCTGCTTTTGGTGCTGCTGTAGGTGTAGGATCGTCTACTGCTATTTCTGTGAAGTTGGGACAGAAGGACTACGATATTGCTGAGAATGTATTGGGCAACTCTGTTACATTGAATATTATTATAGGACTTGCCTTCGGAATTATCTGCTTAATCTTTTTAGATCCCATCATTTTATTTTTCGGAGCCAGTGAAAATACCTTGCCTTATGCACGAGACTATATGCAAGTTATCTTAATTGGTAACATCATATCGCACATGTATTTTGGCATGAACAACGTGCTGCGGGCGGCCAGCAAGCCCAAGCACGCCATGTACGCCACCATGTTTACCGTGGTTATGAATATTATCCTCGATGCCATCTTTATCCTTTGGTGGGGCTGGGGTATTCGAGGAGCCGCTTTCGCAACGATTATTTCACAAGCCATGGCATTGGTTTGGCAGCTCAAGTTGTTTAGCAACCCCAATGAGTTGTTGCATCTAAAAAGAGGTATCTATCGCCTTAAAACAGATTTAGTAAAAAATATTATCGGCATTGGCATCTCTCCTTTCCTGATGAACGCTTGCGCTTGTATCATTGTTATCTTCATGAACAATCAGTTTGTGCGCTATGGAGGTGACATGGCAGTAGGAGCTTATGGCATCGCCAATAGTATCGCCGTGGTTTTCATCATGTTCGTCATGGGCATCAATCAAGGAATGCAGCCAATTGCAGGTTACAATTACGGTGCAATGCAGTTGGATCGGGTGATGAGGGTTTTACAGTTATCCATTATAGCTGCCACGGTTATCATGACAGTTGGTTGGGCTATCGCCATGTTCATACCCTATTACTGTGTGCGTCTCTTTACAAACGACCCGACACTCATTGAGATGTCTATCAAAGGTGTGCGCATTGACCTGCTGATGTTTCCTGTCGTTGGAGCGCAGATGGTTATTACCAACTTTTTTCAGTGTATCGGAAAAGTAAAAATCAGCATTTTCTTGTCTTTATCCCGACAGCTACTTTTCTTGTTACCTCTGCTGGCTATCTTACCTCCCATGTTTGGAATAGATGGCGTATGGGCCTCACTACCTGCTTCAGACCTTGTTGCTGTCATCGTGGCTGTGACGATGATGACGATTTATATGAAGAAATTCAAAATACAACATAAAGAATCTACCAATGGAACACAAAAAGAAGATAATCATTAACATTGGCCGACAAGTGGGCAGTGGTGGACGCATTATCGCCAAACTGCTTGCCGATGAGTTTGAATGTCAGTTTTATGACAAAGAGATACTCAATTTAGCTGCTAAAGAAAGCGGGTTCAGTGAAAAGTTTTTTGAGCAAAATGATGAACACAAAGGTTTTTTCCAAACCCTCTTTCACACGCATGCGCCCTTATTAAGTGATAATAACTTCTACGACAATAAGTTCTCACAAGAGAGTCTTTTTCAGTTCCAAAGCGAAGCCATCATGAAGGCTGCCGATGAAGGCAGTTGTGTTTTTGTGGGACGAGCCGCCGACTATGTGCTGCGAACTTATCCAAACGTCGTAAACATCTTCATCACTGCCAACATGAAAGACCGCATCAAATTAGTTTGCCAGCGATTAGGCTGTGATGAAAAGAATGCCAAGAAGTTGATTATCGACAAAGAAAGTGAACGCGCTTCTTATTACAATTACTACACTGGAAAGAAGTGGGGACACAGTTGTAGCTACGACCTCTGTATCAACTCGAGCTACATGGGATTGGAGAAAACAGCAAAATTCATAGGAGACTATATCCGCATGCGGTTTGGATATAGCTCTGAAAAAAGGTAATGCGTAAATGAAAAGAATTGGTATTATCAGCGACACGCACGCCTATTGGGACGACAAGTACGAGAAATACTTTGCCGAGTGTGATGAGATATGGCACGCTGGCGACATTGGCTCATTGGAAGTGGCACAAAAATTGGCTGCCATCAAGCCGTTAAGGGCTGTTTGTGGTAACTGTGACGGTGGTGACTTGCGACGAATGTGCCGTGACAAACTGCGGTTCAAGTGCGAAGATGTGGATGTACTGCTGACGCACATCGGCGGCTATCCCGGCAATTACGCCCCACAAATACGCAGCTTGCTTTTTGCTTCGCCACCTCAATTATTCGTTTGTGGACACTCGCATATCCTGAAAGTGCAATACGACAAAACACTCAACTTGCTTCACATCAATCCCGGTGCGGCAGGCTTACAAGGCTGGCACCGTGAAAGAACGCTGATAAGATTGACCATAGAAGGCAATAAATTCACCGATTGTGAAGTTATTACATTAAGTGATAAGAACCATCATCCATAGCACACAGATGAAAAAAGCACATACCTATTTATTTCAATTTATCGTACTGACAGGCGTGTATTATGGTACACAACTCCTGTTCAATTGGGGTGGTGAATATCATTGGCAAAATTTGATGATTGGGAGTGCCTTGTTCGGAATGACGATGATGTTGCTCAATATCTATTCCGACTATAGAGAACAGAAAAAACGAAAGGAAAAGAATCAGGAATATTTGGAAACTTACGATAAAGTGATTAAAGACAAAGATCATAAAAAACAACAAGAAATATGAAAACATACTTAGTGACAGGAGCCGCAGGCTTCATCGGAGCCAACTTCATCAAGTATTTGCTTGACAAAAAGTACAAGAATGAAGACATCAAGGTGATTATACTGGATGTACTGACCTACGCAGGCAATCTCGGTACTATCAAGAATAATATTGACAACAAACGTTGTTTCTTCGTGAAAGGCGACATCAGAGACAGAGCTTTGGCAGACAAGTTGTTTGCTGAACACGATATAGACTTTGTCGTAAACTTTGCCGCTGAGAGCCATGTGGACCGCAGTATCGAGGACCCACAACTGTTTCTTTCGGTGAATATACTTGGCACTCAAAACCTCATGGACGCTGCCCGAAGGGCTTGGGTCACGGGCAAAGATGCACAAGGTTATCCCACATGGAAAGCTGGCAAACGCTATCATCAGGTTTCTACCGACGAGGTTTACGGCTCATTGGGCGCAGAAGGATTCTTTACAGAACAAACTCCGCTGTGTCCGCACAGTCCCTATAGTGCGTCAAAGACCAGTGCTGACATGATTGTCATGGCTTATCGCGACACCTACCGCATGCCCGTGAGCATCACGCGATGCTCTAACAACTACGGTCCTTATCACTTTCCAGAGAAGTTGATACCGCTCATTATCAAAAATATCCTTGAGGGTAAGCAACTTCCTGTGTACGGTAAGGGCGACAATGTGCGCGACTGGCTCTATGTAGAAGACCACTGCAAAGCCATTGATATGGTGGTGCGAGAGGGTAAAGAAGGCGAGGTGTACAATGTAGGTGGGCATAACGAGATGAAGAACATCGACATTGTGAAGCTCACTATCAAGACCATTCACGACATGATGCAGCAGGATAAAGACCTGAGAAAGGTGCTGAAGAAGCAAGAAGTGGATGAACAAGGCAACATTAAGATTGATTGGATCAACGATAACTTGATTACTTTTGTCGCTGATAGATTAGGACACGACCAGCGTTACGCTATTGATCCCACAAAGATAAAGAACGATTTGGGGTGGTATCCTGAAACTATGTTTGCCGACGGAATCGTGAAAACCATCAAATGGAACCTACAACATCAGGATTGGATCAACGAGGTAACCTCTGGAGACTATCAAAAATACTACGAACAGATGTACGGTAACCGATAAGAAACACGAGCAGTTGAAAACGAAAATCATTGACTTAGTTAAGATCGTTGACCCCAGAGGAAACCTAACCGTTGCCGAAGGTTGCAAGGATGTGCCCTTTGATGTGAAGCGGGTGTACTGGGTGTACGACGTGCCAGCAGGCGAAAGTCGTGGTGGACATGCCCACAAACGGTGCAAAGAGTTTTTAATTGCATTGAGTGGCAGCTTCCATGTAACGCTCAACAACGGCAAGGAAAAGACTTCTATACTGTTGAACCACCCTTATCAAGGCCTGTTTGTCGATACTGATACATGGCGGACGTTAGATGACTTCTCCTCGGGAGCAGTATGCTTGGTATTGGCATCTGAGCCTTTCGACGAAGAAGATTACATTCGAGAGTATCACTCGTTTATGGAATATATCAAGAACAAACCTGATGTTTGAGATAAAACGATATGCACCAAACGACAAGGAGCGTTGGAACAGCTATGTGAGAGAGGCAAAAAATGCCACCTTTCTGCTTGACAGAGCCTATATGGACTATCATCAAGACAAGTTTGCGGACGCTTCATTGCTCTTTTACAAGGAGGGTATGCTGTACGCGCTGTTGCCTGCCCATATTGCAAACGACACCTTATACACACACTTAGGATTGACATACGGTGGTCTTGTCATGGACTATCGGGTTACCGCTTCCGACATGTTGTGCCTTTTCGAGGAACTTAACACATACCTTCGCACACAGCACATCAAGCGAGTGGTGTACCGTCCCACGCCTTCTATCTATCACCTAATACCTGCCGAAGAGGATTTGTACGCACTCTTCAAAGTCTGCAACGCTCAATTAGTGGCACGCAATATTTCTTCCGCCATCCATTTGGCACATCCACTGAAGTGGAGTAGAGACCGAAAATACGGCATTAACCGATGTGCGAGAAATGGCATAGAGATAAAACAGAGTACAGACTTTGCCGCCTTTTGGCAAGTATTGGAAGACAATTTAATGAATAAATACGGTGCGAAACCCGTTCATAGCTTGCAGGAAATAGAACTGTTGCACCAACGTTTCCCCTATCACATCCAGTTGTATGTGGCATGCAAAGATAACATGGTGTTAGGAGGAACCGTTCTTTATCTCACTCCCAATGTGGTGCATACGCAATACATCTCGGCATCGCCAGAAGGAAAGCAACTGCGTGTCATCGATGGGCTGTTCCATTTCTTACTCCATCAATCGTGGGACAAACGACAATATTTTGATTTTGGCACGTCTACTCTGCAAGATGGGCATCTGCTCAACGCTTCACTCATTCATCAAAAAGAGGGGTTTGGCGGTCGTGCTATATGTTATGACACTTATCAGTGGGAGGTATGATACCCTATTTATCTTTACAACGAGTAACCAATGAACACCTGACAGAGATACAACAGGCTGTCAATAAGGTAATTGAGAGTGGTTGGTATCTGCAAGGTCAGGCGGTACAAGCGTTTGAAAAACAATATGCCGAATACATTGGCACGCAACATTGCGTGAGTTGCGCCAACGGACTGGACGCGCTCACCCTCATTCTCAAAGCCTATATCGAACTGGGAATGATGCAAGCTGGCGATGAAATTATTGTGCCTGCCAATACTTATATTGCTACTATCCTCGCCATAACATCCAACCAATTGGTGCCTGTGCTGATAGAACCACGCATGGATACGTTTCAGATCGACGACACCAAGATAGAAGAAGCCATTACCGAGCGCACTCGTGGCATTATGTTGGTGCACCTCTATGGACGTTGTGCATACACCAATCTTGTTGGAGAGCTCTGCCAAAAATATCACCTGAAACTCATAGAAGACAATGCGCAGGCACACGGATGCCGCTACAATGGCAGTCAACGCACAGGGTCTTTGGGCGATGCGGCTGCACACAGTTTTTATCCTGGCAAGAACTTGGGAGCTTTGGGTGATGCAGGTACCGTAACAACCAATGATAGCGAACTGGCAAACACGATAAGGACTTTGGCTAATTATGGTTCGTCGCAGAAATATGTGTTTCCTTACAAAGGGCAGAATAGCAGGATGGACGAAATACAAGCAGCTGTGCTGAGCGTGAAACTAAAATACCTTGATGCGGACAATGCACGTCGCAGCACCATTGCACAGCACTATTTGTCCAACATACACCATCCTCTTATCACACTCCCACAAGGATGTAGCGAGGATAACGTGTGGCACATTTTCCCCATTCTAACTCCACAAAGAGACAAGTTACAGCAATTTTTGTCGCAACAGGGCATCCAGACCGTTATTCATTACCCTATTCCGCCTCATCAGCAAGGGGCTTACAAAGAGTGGAACCACCGTACATACCCTATTACCGAACGCATTCACGCACAAGAATTGAGCATTCCACTCAACCAAACACTTACCGATGCAGAAATGAATACGATTGTCAATGTACTGAACTCTTATCCTACGTGAGTCACGGGCTGACGATAATAGCATAAAAAAATGCACCTCCATATAATAAGGAGGTACATTTTTACCCTAACTTAATAGTTAGATACGGAATTATAGGAGCATGTTTTGACATGCTCATATCGAATTACAGTGCAAATTTGTAACCAACTGTAATCTGGAAAACGCTATTCTTACTGCTGTCTTCGCCAATAATCTTGGTTACTCCCCAATTGTATCGTGCATCAATATTTATATTGCTGAACTCATAGGAAACACCCACGGGAATAGAGACATCAACCTTATTCACTTTGGCATCAATTCCCGCAGCTTTAAGAGCTTTCTCTAAATCAACCTCTGCGTTGACACCATTCTGTGAAACTTTGACTTTATTATTGATTAAAAAACCTGGTTGTAAACCTAATTTCACAGCAAATCCATTAGCCACATAGACGTTAGCAAGAATGGGAACATTAATATAATCTAACTTTACTGTTCCATCTACATCGCCTATTTTTCCCTTAGCTCCCTGCATAGAGTAAAGTAATCCACCCGAGATACTAACCATGTCCGTAGCCTGTACTTCTATTTCGGCACCAACTACTGGCGCAAATCTTGAGTCGGCATCACCATCATTTGTAAGCGTAGCTATGTTCAAACCAACTTTAGGTTGTAAGGTAACCGTACCTTTGTCACGCTGTCCGTACGCTGCAATTGCTATAAACATAACGCATGCACTTAAAATAACTTTTTTCATATAAGATAATTATTATAAATAAATTAAACTTATGCAAAGATACACAAACAACGTAACACTCCAAACGTTAACGATAGATTTTTCAGGAAGAAATCATTTTTTATTTTCTTCTTGTAGGATAGACGATGAAAGCGAATGCGAATTGATACTGCATTGGGTGGAGTGTATTTATGTGGATATGAAAACATCCAAAGTAGGAGAGATGCGCAACTCGACTATCTCAATGTGTGAGGATTACTAAGTCCGTGCAGCGAAAAGGCGTTTTGTGAACAATACAATGACTCAAATAAATAAGAAAAAATTTTACAAGTACCCCTTCATAGCTGCCATATTTTGAAGCAACCTGCTCCTTACTTACAAATATCGAAGTTTTGGCGAAGTTTCGAATTTTGTTGATTATCAAGATGATACAAATAATGGTCGTTTATATTCAATCATTTTACCTGCATTTTTGCATGAAATAACGGCTTTTTTTGCTGTTATCAACATGCAATAACCGCATTAAGTCATGTGAACAGCATGCTTAACCCATGTGAACAACCGCCTTATCTCCATGCTTTAGCACAAACGAGGCTTTTTCATGATTCTATTTTGCCATCATAGCATTGACTTTGCCTATCGATTTTTTCTATTTCATCATTTTTCAACGCCCATTTTATTGTCATTTTTTAGGACAAACAAAATAGAAAAAGAGGTCGACAATGAGCGCAAACAATGTAAGCTGTTTCTTTCATGAGAGGTGTTGTTGAATATAAAGAAAAAACAGTTTTTCCCCATCTACCACCTTATATAAATAAGCGAGCAGGGCTCAATACATGAAAAAAAAGCAAGATTTTTAATTATTTTTTCGGAAAAAGTACAACATTAAATAAATTTTGCTATCTTTACACCGCATAAACAACTTACTATGAATAAAAAGAGCTTCCTCTATAGAGCTTTTGATTTATACTATGATGGTTTCAAAAACATGACACTGGGTAAAACCCTGTGGGCTGTCATTATTATCAAACTCTTCATTATGTTTGCGGTATTAAAATTCTTTTTCTTCCCAAACTTCATTCATCAAAATGCCAAAGATGGAGGAGAGGCAGATTTTGTTTCGAGCGAGATGATAAAACGAACAATTCATTAAATATTTAACATTATGCACAATCTGTTATTAGAGATTTCGGCACAGACGATTGATTGGTCACGTGCCCAATTTGCTTTAACAGCCATTTATCATTGGCTTTTTGTTCCACTGACATTGGGTCTTGCCGTTGTCATGGGCATTATGGAGACTTGTTATTACCGTACACGTGATCCTTTCTGGAAGGATGCTGCACGTTTTTGGCAGAAACTGTTTGGTATCAACTTCGCTATGGGCGTGGCTACCGGACTTATCTTGGAGTTTGAGTTTGGTACCAACTGGAGTAACTACTCTTGGTTTGTAGGCGATATCTTCGGTGCGCCATTGGCTGTTGAGGGTATCATTGCCTTTTTCATGGAGGCTACCTTTGTTGCTGTGATGTTCTTTGGTTGGAAGAAAGTTTCACCTGGATTCCACTTGGCATCTACTTGGTTAACAGGTCTGGGAGCAACGATATCGGCTTGGTGGATTTTGGTAGCTAATGCATGGATGCAGTTGCCTGTAGGACAGGAGTTCAATCCAGACACAATGCGTTTCGAGATGAATTCTTTCATGGAAGTTGCCCTATCTCCGTTCGCAGTAGATAAATTCTGTCATACGGTTACTTCATCTTGGATTATTGGTGGAGTATTCACTGTAGCTGTTAGTAGTTGGTATCTGCTCAAGAAGAGAGACCACAAATTGGCGATAGCAAGTATGAAGATTGGTAGCATTGTTGGTTTAGTGGCAACATTGTTAGCGTTGATTACTGGACACAGTTCAGCTATTCAGGTAGGTAAGGTTCAACCGATGAAGTTGGCAGCCATGGAAGCGCTTTATAATGGAGGAACGAGTCAAGGCTTAACTGTTTTTGCTGCTGTGAATCCTTTCAAGCAACCTGATTATACCAACCAACAACAACCACCTATGAAGCTGGAGCTTCCTAAAGGTTTGTCATTCTTAGCAACATTAGATTTTGATGGTTATGTTCCAGGTATCAACGATATTTTGAACGGATATACCAAACCTGATGGCACGCAAGTTATCTCTGTTGAGGAGAAAATGCAGCGTGGCCGTATGGCTATCGCAGCTTTACAGGATTACCGTAATGGTAAAAAAGATGAAGCCACAAAGCAAGCTCTGAAAGACAACATGCCTTACTTCGGTTATGGATATGTAAAGTCACCGCATCAGGTGGTACCTTTCATTCCTGTTAACTTCTGGGCTTTCCGCTTAATGGTGGGCATAGGAATGTTGCTCATTCTCTTCTTTATTTGTTCTTTGTTCATTGTGTACAAGAAAGACATTGTCAAACACCGTTGGTTGTTGATTTCGGGCATCGTTTTATTGCCTTGTTCCTACATCGCATCACAGTCGGGTTGGCTTGTTGCAGAGTTTGGACGTCAACCTTGGACTATTCAGGATATGCTTCCAACATGGGTAGCTATTTCTGACATTAAACCAAGTTCTGTTATTGTCACATTCTTTATCTTCTTGATTCTGTTTACAACGATGTTGGCAGTCGAGATAAGTATTCTTTGTAAGGCTATTAAAAAAGGGCCAGAGAACAGTGAGATATCAAACCATGTTGAATTATAATTAGAAAGGTATAACAATGATTACATATAGTTTTTTACAGCATTACTGGTGGTTTCTTGTTTCTTTGTTAGGAGCCTTACTGGTTTTCTTGATGTTTGTACAAGGTGCTAACTCTTTGGTTTTCAACCTTGGAAAGACTGAACACGAGCGTAGAATGGTGATAAATAGTACTGGACGCAAATGGGAAATTACCTTTACTACCTTGGTAACGTTTGGTGGTGCTTTCTTCGCCTCATTTCCTTTGTTCTATAGTACCAGCTTTGGAGGTGCTTATTGGTTGTGGATGATTATCCTCTTTTCTTTTGTTGTTCAAGCAATCAGCTATGAATTTCAAAACAAGTTGGGTAATTTCTTAGGCGTAAAGACTTTCCAATGGTGTTTAGTAATCAATGGTATTTTGGGTCCTGTATTGTTAGGAGGTGCTGTGGCTACCTTCTTCAATGGATCTAATTTCGTTGTCGACAAAATGAATATTACCAATAGTGTTGCTCCTGTGATTAGCCATTGGGCAAATTATAGTCATGGTTTGGATGCATTGTTGGATATTTGGAATGTTGTATTAGGTTTGGCAGTTTTCTTCTTAGCACGTATTTTGGGTACCCTCTATATTATAAATAATGTGGCAGATGAAACTTTACGTGCACGTAGTCGCAAACAACTGCTTTACAATACCGCTGCTTTCTTGCTCTTGTTCCTTCCATTCTTGATTAGAACTTTGTTGAAAGATGGCTTCGCTTACGACCCTGCAACAGGAGTAATCTCTATGGAGTCAATGAAGTATCTATATAACTTGTTGGACATGTGGTATCTGTCAGTTGTGCTATTGGTGGGTGTTGTGCTGTTACTTTTTGGTATCGTCAGAACCGTTATGTGCAATAACTACATCAAGGGTATTTGGCCAGCAGGTATTGGCGTTGTGTTAGTGGTACTCGTTTTGTTGCTTATCGCAGGATGGAACAACACTGCCTACTATCCTTCTAATGTTGATTTACAGAGTTCTCTGACCATTGCCAATAGTTGCAGTAGTGAATTTACGCTCACAACGATGTCGATTGTTTCGCTCTTCATTCCATTTGTCTTGGCTTACATCGTTTATGTATGGTATACCATGGATAAAGACAAAATTACGAAAGAAGAAGTTAAGGAAGGAGATGTATATTAAGTCTGTTGACTAATTTCAAGTCTGAATGTGACTAAATTCTCGTAGACGATGAATTTAGTCACATTCTTTTTTGGTAGCTCCCTTTTTCCTACTCCTATTTATTCAATACTTAAAACCGTTCAGATTCTTTGCTAATGTCAGAATCATTTATTAAATTTGTGTGATGACACGAAAAGAAAGATACAAATACATCCTCGATTACTTTAAGGAAATATCGCCAGAGGTCACCACAGAATTAGAGTTCGGTTCTGCATTTCAACTATTGGTAGCCACCTTGTTGAGTGCCCAATGTACTGATAAGCGCATCAATCAGGTAACGCCTGCGTTGTTTGCACGTTATCCAGATGCTCCTTCAATGGCACAAGCCACAGCAGAAGACATTTTCACGTATGTGCGTAGCGTGAGTTATCCAAACTCGAAATCTAAACATTTGGTGGAGATGGCTCAAATGTTGGTGCGAGATTTTGATGGAGAAGTGCCAGATAATACGACAGATTTGGTGAAGTTGCCAGGCGTAGGTCGCAAAACAGCCAACGTGGTTCAAGCCGTTTGGTATGGAAAGGCAAAAATAGCTGTGGATACTCATGTGTATCGAGTGAGTCATCGATTAGGATTAGTTTCTCAAAAATCCAACACTCCCTTAAAGGTAGAGTTGGAACTGATGAAATATATCCCAGAGGCGGATGTGTCAAGCGCACATCATTGGCTTCTTCTTCATGGACGCTATATTTGCCAAAGTTTGCGACCTAAGTGCGAGAAGTGCCCATTTGAAGCTATTTGTCCCAAACTCATGAATTTTTCTAAATTAGGATAACCCATGGATATTAAAAGAATTTTGCACTATTTGGAGGAAATTGCTGCCAATAACAACCGAGATTGGTTTCAATCCCACAAAAAAGAATACTTGTGGTGTCGTCAAGAATTTGAAGAAGGAGTGACTAAGGCGATTGCTACTATTGCGGAGTTTGACCCTACGGTAGCGCATGTCACGGCAAAGGATGCTTGTTTTCGATTTAATCGTGACACTCGTTTCTCGCCCGACAAATCTCCCTACAAACGACATTTTGGTGCCTATATCAGTGCAAAGGGCAGAAAGTCCTTGCATGCTGGTTATTACATTCATCTACAGCCAGGGCATTGCTTGTTGTCCGCAGGGGCTTATTGGTTGCCCACTCCCATATTAACTTCTTGCCGAAATGAAATCATGGGTCATATTGACACTTGGCGTGAATGCGTTGAGAATGGAAAGTTTGTCAATTATTTTGGCTATGCCAACGAAGGCGTTTGGAGCGATGGACAGGCGTCTCAGAAAGGATTTGGAATCTCATGCTTAAAGACTTGTCCCCAAGGTTTCCCTTCTGATTACGAATTTATACAATACCTTCGTATGAAAGATTATGCTTGTTGGCGCCGGGTAGATGATGACTTCTTTGCCGGGAACGATTGGCTTCTTCCGATGGCTGAATTATTTAAGGTGGCACTGCCCATGATGCAGTTTACGAATAACGTCATTGATGATTATGAATGAAAAGTGCTGATTGGCTTCAGTTGCATCCGTTATTAAAAATAGTATTGGCTTTCATCATCGGTTTGGTGATTGCCCATACCTTTAACTTTGGATCTTTTGCTCCATGGTGGCTATGGTTAGGGATAACGATAGTTGCGTTATTAGTTGCCTTGCTATGCAGAAGTCATGCCCGTTGGCAAGGCGTCTGTATCTTTGGGGCATTTATTTTCTGGGGGATGTCTCTTTATACACTTCAGGATTGTCGGTCGGCTTCATCTCTGCCCGCTGGTGAGCAGGTTGCTCAAGGAGTCATTATGAGTCCGTTGATATCTAAAGGGAAGGTGGTACAATGTGATGTGTTGCTTACGAAAGGCTTGTTGTCAGGAAGCAAAGTGAAAGCATCTATTCTCAAAGATACGCTCCAACGGCGTTATCAGCAACTTGGTATTGGGAGTGGTATTGTATTTCGTGCTGTGTTTCATCCTTTTGAAAATCTAAAATCAGAATCACATTTTAATTATCCACAATGGATGTATCTGCATGGATATCGAGCCCAAACCTTTATTTATTTCACCAATTGGCAAACTTGTGCTGTCGACTTTCATGAGTTGCCGCGTGTAGAGCGTCTACGTTTGTTTGCCCAACAAGTTCGTTCTCGTTTGTTGCAAATTCTTGAACGGCAAGGTCTTCACGACCAAGACTATGCTGTCATTGCTGCTATGACCTTAGGAGATAAATCCTCCTTGTCCAAGTCTACCAAGGAACTTTACTCCATTACGGGTACTTCTCACTTGTTGGCACTGTCGGGTTTACACCTTAGTATTCTGTTTGGATTATTAAGTGTCGTCTTTGGGAGGCGTCACCTTCTGAACGTTGTTATAGTCATCCTCACGATTTGGGCTTATATTTTCTTAACGGGTATGTCTTCAAGTCTTCTACGATCAGGACTTATGTTGACGCTTTATTCATTAGTATCTTTACTGAATCGTCATCGCATGTCATTAAATGCGCTATCTTTTGCAGCCATAGTGATGTTGATGATACAACCCATGTTGTTGTGGGATGTCAGTTTTCAATTGTCGTTTATGGCTGTGTTAGCAATTCTAATTTTATACCATCCCATTTATCATTTGCTACCCTTGCATTGGCTTCAATGCTCTTCCTTTATCCGATTGTTATGGGGAATGATGACAGTGTCTGTTGCAGCACAAATAGGTACAGCACCGTTGGTGGCTTATTATTTCGGACGTTTTTCTTGTTATTTCCTATTCACCAATTTGATAGCCGTTCCTCTCACCACTTTTATTTTATATACAGCCTGCTTGGTGTTCATGTTGTCCTTTTGGACGTCGGCACAAAATATTGTTGCCCAAGTCATGGCATGGGCAGCACAGTGTCTCAACCAACAACTCTCTGCCATCGCATCGTGGACTGGTGCCAGTGTTGAAAACATTCATCTCACAGCCATACAGGTCTTGGCTATCTATCTGCTGATAGGCTGTGGCATTGGATTCTTGTTTTATTTATCCAAGAGTTACCGTCAATCCAAAATCTATTGAATATGCTTTGTTGCGCCTATTCGTTGCTCATTTCTCTATTGAAATAAGCTTCTAAGTCTGCTTCTGCTTTCTGATTTTCGTTGGGCAAGTCTTTGATAATCTTTCCTTTCTCAAGCAAAATGACTCTTGTTGATATCTCTATGGTATGTTGTAGGTTATGACTGCTCACCAAAATCGTGGCATTTGTCTGCTTGTGGTAATCCAAAATGATTTTCTTGAGCAAGTTCTGACTGGATGGGTCAAGGAAATTGAAAGGTTCATCCAAAACAAGTAGTTGGGGATGTGCAATCATTGCTGCAATAATCCCTATTTTTTGTTGATTTCCAGCAGAGAAATCACGAATCAATTTCTTTTGTCCAAGTATCTCACCATCCATGAGTTGCGCCATTGAGTTGAGAAAACTTTGTAATTGCTCTGTTGGAAGATGGTTTACTTTAGCGATGAAATCAAAATATTCTTCAGGTGTTAAAAAGTCAATTAAGAATCCACTATCAATATAAGCACCTGTTAATGCTTTCCATGTTTCTGTTTCAGAAGGTGATATCCAAGTCAAGTTGGTTGAATCTTGTGAAGGCGTTAATGATTCCGTAGAGACTGTTTGCTTTGTCTCTTTCTCATCAAATCCCAACAGAACCTGACCCTCGTCTGCCTTTTGTAAATCTAATAACAGTCTGAACAAGGTTGTTTTACCAGCTCCATTGTTGCCTACCAAGCCTATCACTTCACCTTTGTCTATCTCCAAAGAGGAGATATCGACAGCAGTTTTTTCACCAAATATCTTTTTAAGACCAGTAAGTTGTATCTTCATAAGGTTGATTTTTCTTCATTTGATGTTATGTCATGAAATGCGTAGATGTTTGTATGTGAGGGTTCGTAACAGTAGAGTGCGTGTCGTCATATAGAAAGATTGCTGACGGGCAAGAGTTATCCATTCTTGTTCATCGTCAGCAATCTTCGTTCTACTGCTTGTCACTAACGGAGGTTTCTGCCGTGACAATTCTTGAATTTCTTACCACTACCGCATGGACATGGGTCGTTTGGTCTTGGCATCTTATCCTTGATATACGGAGTTCGGTTCACTTGTTGTGCACCTTCTCGCGTGTCTTGTCTCGCTGCAGCTGCTTGATTTGGATCGGTGAGATCTTCTTTCTGTTCGTTGTAGCGTTGACTTCTTTGTTCTGGAGCAGCCTCTTGCACTTCTTCGTGTTGCATTTCAGGAATTTGTGCACGCATCAAGATGCTGGTTGTTTGGTTATTCATCTCGTCAATCATGCTGTCCCAAAGTTTCGCACTCTCCAGTTTGAAGATAAGCAGAGGGTCTTTTTGCTCATACGAAGCATTTTGCACACTGTGCCGCAAGTCGTCTAATTGTCGCAGATTCTCTTTCCAGTTTTCATCGATGATGTGCAACAAGGTAGATTTCTCGAACTGCTTCACTACGTCCTTTGCTTCTGTATCGTAGGCCTCTTTCAAGTTACAAGAGATTTGATACATTCGCTTGCCATCGGTCAGTGGCACCGCAATGCGCTCAAAGCGTTCGCCTTGTTCTTCTTGAACTTGCTTGATGACGGGCCAAGCTACAGCCTGAATGCGGTCTGACTTGCGTTTAAAAACCGCCATGGCATCTTGGAAAGCTCGTTCAGCCAAGGCATTTTTATCACCTGCCGTAAACTCTTCTTCCGTAAATGGAACTTCCATTGCCAACACCTTCAAGAACAATTCCTTGGCTTCTTGATAGTCGTTCGAACCAACGATGTTGAGACAACGGTCCCAAATAATATTGGTAATATCCATTCCGATACGTTCTCCCATCAAGGCGTGGCGACGTTTCTCATAGATGACCGTACGTTGTTTGTTCATCACGTCATCGTATTCGAGCAAATGTTTACGGATACCGAAGTTGTTTTCCTCTACCTTCTTTTGTGCTCGCTCAATACTCTTGGAAATCATCGGACTCTCAATGCGTTCGCCTTCCTTGAATCCAAGTCTGTCCATGACTGAAGAAATACGTTCTGAACCAAACAGACGCATGAGTTTGTCTTCCAAGCTCACATAGAATACCGAACTACCAGGGTCACCTTGACGTCCTGCACGACCGCGCAACTGACGGTCTACACGTCGACTCTCGTGTCGCTCTGTACCAATAATCGCAAGTCCTCCCGCTTCTTTTACTTCAGGAGAGAGCTTGATGTCCGTACCACGACCAGCCATGTTGGTTGCAATTGTTACAGCCCCTAAGCCGTTGATGGACTGACCAGCCTGTGCTACAATGTCCGCTTCTTTTTGGTGTAGTTTCGCATTCAGCACGTTGTGAGGAATCTTTCGCATGTTGAGCATCTTGCTGAGCAACTCAGAAATCTCAACAGAGGTAGTACCTACCAAGCAAGGGCGTCCACTATTTCTCATCTGTTCTATTTCGTCAATGACGGCAGCATATTTCTCACGAGCGGTTTTGTACACACGGTCGTCCATATCATTGCGCTGGATAGGACGGTTGGTAGGTATCTCTACCACATCCAATTTATAGATGTCCCAGAACTCCCCTGCCTCTGTAGATGCAGTACCTGTCATACCTGCCAACTTATGGTACATACGGAAGTAGTTTTGCAGCGTAATGGTTGCAAAGGTCTGTGTGGCAGCTTCCACTTTTACATGCTCCTTCGCCTCCACTGCCTGATGCAATCCATCGCTCCAACGGCGGCCTTCCATGATACGTCCTGTCTGTTCGTCAACGATTTTTACTTCGCCATCCATCACAACGTATTCATCGTCTTTGTTGAACATGGTATATGCCTTCAGCAACTGCTGCAAGGTATGAACACGTTCACTTTGCACACCATAGTGGGTCAACAGTTCATCTTTCTTATCAATACGCTCCTGATCAGAAAGATTTGTTTCGTTCTCTAATGCCGAAAGTTGAGCCGTGATGTCTGGCAATACAAAGAGTTGATTGTCATTCACCTGATTAGAGAGCCATTCTGTACCCTTATCTGTCAAGTCACAGCTGTTCAGTTTCTCATCAACAACGAAGAAGAGTGGCTCTACTGCCTTTGGCATCTCACGGTTGTTGTTCTGCATGTAGTACTCTTCTGTCTTGAGCATACCTGCCTTGATACCTTCTTCAGAAAGATATTTAATGAGCGGTTTGTTCTTTGGGAGAGATTTATAAGACCGGTACAGAGCAAGGAAGCCCTCTTCTGTCTTCTTCTGATCTTTGTTTGCTTGTCCCTCTGTAATGAGTTGTTTTGCCTCAGCTAAGAACTGAGTAGCAAGTTTTCGCTGCACATCAACCAGTCGTTCCACCAGTGGTTGATATTCTTCAAACATCTGGTCATCGCCTTTTGGGATAGGTCCACTAATAATCAAAGGAGTACGTGCATCGTCTATCAATACCGAGTCTACCTCATCCACAATGGCATAGTTATGGGCACGCTGTACCAAGTCGGCAGGAGAAATCGCCATATTATCACGCAAATAGTCAAAACCAAATTCGTTATTGGTACCAAATGTGATATCTGCCATGTATGCTTTCCTACGCTCTGGCGAGTTCGGGCGATGCTTATCAATGCAGTCTACGCTCAATCCATTAAACTCGTATAGCGGTCCCATCCACTCCGAGTCACGTTTTGCCAGATAGTCATTCACCGTTACTACGTGAACGCCGTTTCCTGTCAAAGCGTTTAAGAAAACGGGTAGGGTAGCGACTAAGGTCTTTCCTTCACCCGTAGCCATCTCTGCTATCTTACCTTGATGAAGGGCAATACCACCAAAGAGCTGTACATCGTAGTGTACCATTTCCCATTTCAAGTCATTTCCACCAGCTGTCCAGTGATTGTGATAAATCGCTTTGTCGCCATCAATGGTCACAAAATCCTTAGAAGGATCGGCAGCTAATTCACGGTCAAAGTCGGTGGCAGTAACCACAACTTCTTCATTTTCTGCAAATCTTCGAGCGGTATCTTTTACGATAGAAAAAGCGGTAGGCATGACATCATTGAGTGCCTTTTCGTATATTTCGAGTGCCTCTTTTTCCAATTTATCTATTTCTTCGAAGATGGGTTCACGTTCATCGATAGGTGTCTCTTCGATGTTGGCTTTCAGTTGCGCAATTTTGTCCTTTTGCGCTTGTGCGGCATCCTGTACATACTTTTGTATCTCTTTGGTTTTGGCACGTAGCTCGTCATTGCTCAGCTTTTGTATGTCGGGATAAACCTTTTTCACTGTTTCTACCAAAGGTTGAATCAGTCGCATATCTCGGCTCGATTTGTCGCCAAACAATGACTTTAGAAATTTATTGATATTCATTGTATCTATTTATTTGTTTTTATTCTCTATATAATAAGGTGATGCAAAATTACGAATAATATTTGTTAATTTGCTATTTCTCTTTTATTAATTTGGTGGTGTCCCCAGATGTTTGGGTAAGGTGCTTCATGTCAATGACTTTCTATCTTGATATTTCCTCTTTTCTTCTTTCTTTTGCATGGATTTGTTATCTCATTGACTTAAGCTGCTTATCTCCATGGGTTAACCGCCTTATCTCCATGACTTAAGCTCCTTATCTCCATGAGTTAATCGCCTTATTGTACTTTCCTAAAATCACTTGACAGTTTTTATTCACTTTTCCTAATTTACTTGTCAAATTTTTTCATTCATTCTAATTTACTTGTCAATTTCGCTTTTCGGCAAAAAAATATATTCTCAAACAGAGAAAAAGATAGCCTAAAGATGAACGAACCCTGTTTTTCGGCAAGTTCTTTAGGGGGCTCGAAGCCCCTAAAGAACTTTAGTAAGATAGCCTGTAAGCATCACTCACCCAGTTTTCGGCTTGACAAAGATA
>NZ_QFFX01000022.1:0-46214 GCF_023522295.1 Prevotella sp. TCVGH
GTTGTTTCATACTATAAAGGTACAAAAATATGATGAAATGAGCAAACTTTGAACAATGAGTTTTGCAGAGGTCTCAAAGTGAGATTTTGAGGTTGTAAACAGCGTTGAAGAAATGCACAACGAAATCAACAGAAAAACGAAAATATGCGTGCGATATCAAGAAACCAAAGAACGTAGCCGTGCTGTTGAAAAGAAAGGGTCTTTGCATAGCTTGAAACTAATGAACGCTAACGTTCACCGAACGAAACGGATTTGGCAGCGACACACAGCGTGTTGATGTCGGCAGAGCTGTTTCTTTCGAAGAACGTTAGCGTTCATAGATTCCAACTGTCGGATTCGTATTCGATGTTCAGTTGGTTAGGGCATTGCCTGCAACTTAGTTGAGAATTGTAAATTCTGCACAAGTAGCAAAGTCTTGTCCATCGTGTGAATGAAGTGCGGTGAAGCGGAGATAACGTGCTTTGACGGGCTTGTTAAACATTACTCGCTGTAGTGCTTTTGTTTTTGGGAATGTTCCGTCACTTCCTATTTGCGTCCACGTCTTTCCGTCTTGGCTAACTTCGACACGATAGTCCTTTACCAGTCCATTCCATGAATCTTGGCGAGGCAGGTAAGTAAAGCCGGTCATTGTCTTGACGGCTCCTCCATCCAATTCAAACCAGTGCGGATAGTTTGCCACAGTAACGCTGTACATGGTGTGCCAATACGTATTTGGATTACCATCAATGAGGTGTTCTGCGTCTCCCTCACCGCTTTCTACGCTGGATGCAAACTTCAACGTCACAGGAACGTTTTTCATTTTCTCGAACTTCTGTGTATATCGAAGTGCAGAACCGCTTTGCCATGCAGTGACTTGTCCTCCTTGGGGTAGGGCAAAGGCGTTTGTATATTTTAGGGCTTTTCCCTTTCCGTTGAGTTGGTAATAGATAGTAGTGGGGTGTTGACTACTAATAGTTACCATTCCCGTATTGTTGCGCACCATGGTTAGCGGCAATTCTGATGATGAACGGATGAGTCCCATGGCATTTAAGTGTTCCTTGCTCATATCTTGGATAGGACGTATCACGTAACCAAATGTGTGCGTACCAGCCTTCACTCTGTCTTTCTCTAATGGTCCACCTTGTCCACAGCTATTTCCTCCCAGTCCTGTGATAGCGACATCGAGGTGTAGATAGATACCGTCAGAAGTGGGTAGTTCGTGTGGATGATTTGCCATTGCCAATTGTTGAGCAGAGTAGGGAAGGGCAGAGAAGACCATTCCTTGCTCGTTGGTACTTGCAAAGAGTACACCTTGTCCGTCTTCGCTCTGCAGTGCAACCCAGCGAGTATCTAAGTGGTTCGCCATATCCTGTGGTTTCGGGAAGCTAACCATTTCGTTGTTTACATCCGGTTGGGTATAGATACCGATGTGCTGTGAAGTCTTGCGGTCGGGATAATTGCCCACAGGTCCACGCCCATTGTACATCATTTTGCGGAAACTTGAAGGCAGTTTTAGCACATATCCCAATCGTGGAAGTGTGAGTTGTGGGCGATTGGAAGAGATGCTGCTTTGACTTTCAATGCTTCCGTCTGGATAGATGGTATAAATGACATCAGTCGTAAATTTGAAATCAGGTCGTTTATCCTGTTCCACGAGCTTCTTCCAGTTCTTATCAGCACCCTCCAGTTTTGCACAATGTGCGCCTTGGCTCTCTATATTGAAATAGAGGGATATGGTAGCATCTTTATGTTTTACCATCTTATAGCTTAACGCCTTGTGCTGTAAGTCGTGGAGTCCATTCTCATACCATGCCTGATAAGCCCAGTTGTCATTGTTCACCCATGCACGGAACGCATCCAATTGAGGTCCGTTGTCCTCTTTGATAATGGGCTTGCCTTGGTAGGACAAACGGCAAATAGAGCCTTTGGCTTTGTCGAATGCTACAGAGAAGTTCTTGCCTGTGACGGTAATTTGGGTAGCTTGTTCGTTTACTTTTGGTGCTTGTTGAGACACACCAATGGTAGAAGTTAAGAGCGGACGTTGTTGTGCTTTCTGAACTTCTAACTGTTGGTCGGCTTGAATATATCCCGCCTTAGCCCATGGCATGTCTTCTTTCAATTGGAAGCGCACGATGAGTTGATAATTCTTGTTGGCGTCCAACGACTCTCGAAGTCCTGTGAGCTGTACCAGTTGATGGTGACGTGGCTGTACCTTGCCCAAGTTGATGACACCATGTTTTACTTCTATGCCGTCCTCATATAGCGTCCAACCAACATTGTAGGAAGACAAATCATCGGAATAATAATTCTTGTTGAAGATATCCAGCACGTCTGTCTGACCCTCTGCCCATGTAATTCCTACATTTTGGTAAACCTTTTTAACCTCAAAATATTGTGGTTTAGGTTTCATATCTCCAAAGATGATGCCATTCATCACAAATTGTCCATCGTTGGGCGTGTCTCCAAAGTCGCCACCATAAGCCAAATAGCGTTGACCGTCCTTGGTATAGTTGTACATACTTTGGTCAATCCAGTCCCAGATAGCACCTCCCATGAAGTAATTAGACGATTCGATAGCGTCCCAATAATCTTGCAAATTGCCCACTGCATTACCCATGGAGTGTGCATATTCAGAGATATGGAAGGGGTATTTGATGTTCATCTTCCCCTTCACAGCTGTTCGAACCCAGTCTATAGAGGGGTATTGATTCGACCCCATGTCTACAATGTCATTATTGCGCTCGTATTGGACCGGTCGAGTAGTGTCGAATGCCTTCAGTGCTTGGTATGCTGCCACAAAGTTTTTCCCCGGTCCTGCTTCGTTCCCTAAGCTCCAAATAGCAATGCTGGGTTCGTTGATAAACGATTGTATCATCTCCATCACCCTTGCCACATGCGCCTTGCGCCATTCCTTTGGATGAGAAAGCGACTCTTTTCCATAAAAATACTCATGGCTTTCGATGTTCGCTTCGCTTTCGAGAACGATACCATATTTATTGCATAGATAATAAAAATAAGGGTCGTTGGGATAGTGCGATGTTCTCACGTGGTTGATGTTGGCTCGCTTCATCATCATGATTTCCTGAAACATCTGTTCGCGTGAAATAGCATGACCTGTTGTAGGGTTGGTGTCATGGCGATTTACCCCCTTCAACTTCAGCGGTTGGTCATTGATATAAAAGTATCGCCCAGCCATGTTAAATTCGTCTGCACTGGCGGGTGTGTCCTTGATTTCTACGGTGCGGAAGCCTGTTTGAACACTCACAACCTCTGCTACCTTATTTTTCTTATCCTTCAGTAACGCCACCAAAACATAGACATTGGGTTCTTCGGGTGTCCATGGCTTGATATTATTGAACTCAAAATCATCGTTCACCGACATACAAGCGCCACTCTTTAGGTTCATTGGCTGGCTCGCCAACATGGTGGAAACCAATTTGTTTTCGTCACCAAACAATTTGTTTTCGTACAATTGATACGAAATGTTGTAGTTCTTGGCAGCTTTCTTGTTCAAGTTTTCTACCGTTGTTACAATGTTTAATACTCCCTTGCCATTTTTGAAAGTTGGCTTCACTACTAAGTTCTGGATGTGAACTTTTGGCGTTGCATATACGGCGACACTGCGGAAGATGCCCGGTAAACGAAACATGTCTTGAGCCTCAAGGAACGATCCATCACTGGAGCGATATACTTCGACGGCAATATCGTTCTTTCCAGCATGTACATAAGGTGAGATGTCAAAGCGAGCTGCATCACGTGAGTTCTTTGAGAACCCGACATATTGCCCATTTATCCAGAGATAAAAGAAGCTGTCAACACCGTCAAACGACACAAACACCTCGCACCCATCCCATTGGTTGGGAATGGTAAATGTGCGCTTATACGAGCCCACTTCATTGCGATATTTGTACGTGGTATAGTTCTTGGGCGGCTCTCGCATCACTCCAAGGCGCCAGTCGTCAACAGCTATATTGTATTTGAAAATCACCCACTGGTTCACATAAATGGGCACACCGTATTTCAAACTTCCATCTTTTTGGAGACCTTGCAAATTCCAAGAGCTTGGAACTTTGATATTATCCCAGTTTTGAGTAGAATAACTCGTTTTATAAAAGTCGACTGGGCGTTCGTCTGGGTTTTTAGAAAAATGAAATTTCCATTCCCCATCCAAGCTCATTCTATAAGACGAATTTTCTGGAAGGAACTTACGAGCTTCTTCTACGGTGGCGAAAGATGCAAAATTGGCACGCGGTTGCAACTTATTATAGCTCAATTGCTCTGGCGATTGCCATTCCTTCCCCGTTGGTGAAGACGCATTTCCATATTCAAAGCCTTCAAGCAGCTGGTTGTCTGCCATGGAAGAAAGCCCCAAAGATGCGAATAAACACAAAATGATAGTTCTCAATTTCATCATAAAGTAGGTTTTAATTATCAACGTTTGGTTATTGGAACTACAATATTACAAAGAAAAATTGAGAAAAAGGAAGCGTAATGAAATATTCAACAATAAAATGTACACTTTTACTCCTATTTCGTGAACAAGGAGAGTCATTAAGGATTATATTCCCGTTTTTTAGTTCTCTTTTACGTATATATTGTAACTTTTACGTAATTTTGTGCGCTGAAACGAACAAAAACACTTCTTAAGTGACAACTCAATGCAGATGATGAAAAGTATATTCCGTGGTGTGGGACAAGTGATGTTTCAAGGCAATGCGCTGTCGGGTGCACTGATGCTTGCAGGTATTGCTTGCAACTCCCTCCTCATGTGCTTGTTTGCCTTGGCTGGAAGTGCTATTGGCACATGTACGGCTGTTGCCCTTCGATATGACGGGGGGCGCATCCGCGACGGCTTGTATGGCTTCAACGCTGCGCTGGTAGGTATTGCCGTGCCCTGTTTCATGCCCATCCATGCCGCCTCTGTTTTGCTCATGGTAGTGTCATGTGTGCTGTCTGTGCTGGTGACGCAACTGTTCGAGCGGCAACGGCTTGTCCCTGCGCTCACCGCACCCTTCGTACTCATCACCTGGGCGATGCTGCTGTTGAGTCACGTTTTTCCCCAGTTACAGCTGCCAGCAACGACAGCTGCCGATACTGCGGAAAGTTTCTCGCTGATTAGAGCCGCCTCACTGAGCTTTGGACAAATCATGCTTCAAGGCAACAACCTGCTCACTGGTTTGTTGTTTCTTCTTGCTATTTGTGTCAATTCACGCAAGATGGGCGTGGAGTCGCTTGTCGCCTGTGCGCTGTGTCTCGCCGTGGTGTGTGTGCCGGGTGTCGGTACCACCTCGGTGAACAACGGTATGTATGGCTACAATGCCATACTTGCGGTTTTGGCAGTCGCCAACATTCTTGGCGTTGGCTCGTGTACTTACGTCAAAGCATTGATAGCCCTGCTACTCTCGTTGCTGATGCAGTATGCAGGTTTGCACATGGGGTTTGTCACGCTCACCGTACCTTTTGTATTGTCGGTGTGGTTAGTGGCTTTGTATCATACTTTCGTAGTTCAAACCAAACAAGACTAACAAAATGAAAATTAAAAGATGGTTAAGCCCCACCTTATGGGGCATTGTGCTTGCTGCGACGGTGAGCATTCCCACCTTGGGCAAGATAGTAACAGTGGACAAGTCGATAAGCATTGCCCGCAAATATGTCAATGTGAACCTTTCGGAACGTCCTGCAACGAGGGCTTCGCATGGTACCCCACCTTATTATATTTACAACGACCGTCACGGACGAGGTTTCGTAGTAGTGGCAGGCGATGATGACATGGGACAAGTGTTGGGTTACTCGCACACAGGAACGCTCGACACGTTGCGTGCAAGCGAGGAACTTAAATTCTTGCTGAGTGCCTATCGTGACGCCTTTCACCAAATACAAAGACAACCCAGCACAAGAGCTACCGTTACCACTACGCCTCCTTACCGAAAGGAGGTGGCTCCGTTGCTCACAACGGAATGGAATCAAGACGACCCTTACAGTCGTCTTACGGGGTACAACTACACAGGATGCGTGGCTACGGCAGTGGCACAAATCATGTATTATCACCGCTGGCCGGAGCGTGGAAAGGGCAGCTACTCGTATGTAGTGCGCTCTGACAACCGCACGATGAACGTGGACTTCAGTCAGTCGGTATACCAATGGGACAAGATGTTGCCCAAATACAACACACACATGGCACTTGCCGATGCGAAGGCTTGCGATGCCGTGGCGCTGCTCATGCGTGATGTGGGCGTGTCGGTGAACATGCAGTACACCTCTACATCCAGCGGTGCACAAACCTTTATGGCTGCCAAGGCACTGCAAACGTATTTCAATTATTCCACCTCCATGCTCAACAAGTCTGATGAGGGTGCAGCTGCTTTCACCCAGATATTGCGCAAAGAGATAGAAAACGGCTTCCCCGTGTACATTAGCGGCAGTGTGAAGTCGGGCGGTAGCGGACACGCATGGGTGGTAGACGGTGTGGATAAGGACAACCTGTTTCACATGAACTTTGGTTGGGGAGGCGGTGGCGATGGCTACTTCTCCGTCACAGCACTCAATCTTTCCACTACAGGGCAGGAGTTTGGCGGTAAACCGCTCTCCTTCAACAAGCAGGTGCAGATTGTCTTGGTGCATCCCAATAAGCCTGAAAGCGCACCCATTGATGCCGAACTTGCTGACGATGCCCCCAATTTATGTTTCAACTCGGAGGGCAACATGACCGTAGTTGGCAACATGCCCACCAACAAACAGCAGCCTGTGACGGTTAGCTATCAATACTTTAAGAACCAAGCCGACGGAACGTTTGCCGGAGATATTGGTTTGGGCGTGTACAACGAGCAGGGCGAACAACTAAAAGTAGTGCCATCGGAATGGCACGACAAAGGCGGATACACCGCAGAGCGCGGCAAGTACAATGGTGGCGTGCTGCAATCGGGACAGCTGATTGATGATGCTTGCACGTTTACGATGAATCTTAAAGACCTTGTCGATGGACGCTACTATTTGCAGGCTGTATGCGCCAGTATTAAAAATAATGCCACCTATGGGGCATGGTGCAAGATGAAAACGGCACCACGCATAGCCTTTCAGGTGCAAGGCAACGATGTGCGCCTATTTGAGAAACCCGATGACAAGGCACCTTTCGCATTGGCATCACATCCCTATACGCTCAAACCGTGTACTGCCGGCAACAAAACTATGCTGTGTTTGAGCATACGCAAACTCACAGGTACGCCTTTCGATGGTACGGTGAAGGTGTCGCTCGTAGATGATGACACTCATGTGGTTGCTATGGGACAAACTGTAGAGGCTGTGGATTTTGAGATGTTTGCCGAGACCGAGGTAAGGGTGGACATGCACTTGCCCGACCATCTGCAGTCCAAGGAATACAAACTGAGGGTGGAGGTAATCAAGCAATATGATGCCGGCAACATTGCCACGGTGGGCATGGTGCATGGCAACGAGCCGTCTACGTTGCAAGTGGAGGCCGCTAAGCCCAGCGACAAGCTTTTCGTAAAACTCCAAGGAATGGTGCAAGACAACAGTGGCTCTTCCATACCGCCCACGAACGTAGACCTCAGTGGCAATCCATTGCTCAAGATAGGAGTGGTGATGACGCTCGCACCTCAAGCCACCTACAACGGCACATTGACGCTTTGCTTGATTGATACGAAAACTCAGCGACGCATATCCTTGGGCAGCAATGCTCAAAAGCAATACAACTTGTTAGGTGGAGGGGATGATGAAATATTTGTTACAGGATGGTTGAAGAACAATGATAACTTATGCGTCATCAACAACCGTACCTACCGATTGGCGTTGATGGGCATGGTAGACGGTGTGGAGTGTGATTTGTGGAACGAGAATTGCGCTCCCTTTGAAGTGTCGTTTACGAACAGTATTTACAATAATTATCCTGGCGAGACCGCACATATAGACGCAACACAAAGCTCGCTACGCATGGTGAGAGGTGGTAACTGGATTGACGTGCAGGGTGAGGACTTGGCACATGTGCAGGTGTTCGCACTCGACGGAACCCTGATTGCCGCCTCCGATGCCCACGGACAACATACGGTGAGGTTGCACGTTCCTTCTAAGCAAGTGGTTGTAGTGCGGGTGAAAACCCTTCATGGCAGCACCTTGACGAAGAAGTTAAGATAAGAGCATTGAAAATGCTGCTTCAGTATCAGTCTATTCTGTTCAAACTCAACGAGGTTGCCGTCAAAGTTATACATACTTTTTGTTCCAACTGACTTATAATTCGGGAATTTTATCTACATTTGCATTCATTCTCTACACGTGGCTTCTTTCCCTCATGTTTAGAAAACCTGATTTGAAAGCGAACAAGAACATCAATCATGCAACTCTTGAAACAGATTAGATTAGCGATATATTTTGCTATATTCATTTTGATAACCAGTTGTTCCTCAACACGTTTTGTGCCACAAAATGAATATTTGCTGGAAGAGGTGCAAATCAAGTCCGATCAAAAAGGATTTGATGCAGCTTCATTGGAGCCATACATTCGCCAGAAAGCCAACTCCAAGTGGTTCTCTCTTTTCAAAATTCCAATGGGAACTTATGCGCTTTCGGGTCGAGATACCACGAAATGGGTGAACAGGACGTTACAAAAGATTGGTGAAAAACCTGTTATTTTTGACACGTTACAGGCACGTCTGTCCCAAAAAGATTTGAAGACGGCACTGCAAAATGCGGGTTATATGCATGCAGAAGTGTCTTTTGATGTGAAAACCAAGGGCAAGTCGCTAACGGCTATTTACACGCTTCACCCTGGAAAACCTTATTATATCAACAGTGTAACCTACGACATTCAAGACCAACAAATTCAGCGAGTTTTGGCATTGGATAGACCCCAGAATGCTGCGTTGGGTCTAAAAGCTGGTTCGCGCTTTACTGTCGATCGTTTAGACGAAGAACGTGAGCGAATCACCAAACTATTATTGGATAGTGGGTTCTATAAATTTCATAAGGACTTTATCGTATTTGAGGCAGATTCCACTCGTCAGCGAACGGGAGTGAATCTGATAGTCAAGCTGTTAAAATATCGTGCCAATAGTGATGCCCCTATCACCAATCATCCACGCTACACCATTAGAGCGATTTACTATACCTCGAAAGACAGCACAAAAATCAATCTGCGCCCTTCTGTTTTAATGTATAATACTGCCCTCATTGAAGGGGAACCGTTCTCTGCGAGCAAACTTCAGCAAACCTATCTTAACTTTGCAAAACTACAAGCTATCCAATATACCAATATAAGATTTCGGGAATTACCCGATACTACCTTGCTTGACTGTGACATTCAGTTAAGTCAACAAAAGCCAAGAACCATCTCTTTTCAGCCTAAAGGTACCAACACGGCAGGTGATTTGGGAGCCGCTGTGCTGTTCACTTACGAGAATAGAAACCTTTTTCGAGGGAGTGAGGTGTTGAGTCTCCAGTTACGAGGAGCCTTTGAGGCCATCACGGGGTTAGAAGGTTACAATGATCAAGATTATCAAGAATATAATGCAGAGGCAAAAATTCTGTTTCCACGATTTTTGGCACCTTTCCTTTCCCATTCTTTTCGTCGGCAACGGAGTGCTTCTTCCGAAATTTCGTTGAGTTATAACTTGCAGAACCGACCAGAGTTTCATCGGCGTGTCTTTTCTTCTGCCTTTAGGTATCGCTGGAGTGAGCCTCATCATCACTTGTCCTATCGTTTAGATTTGATAGATTTGAACTATGTCCACATGCCTTGGATTTCGGAAACTTTCAAGCGAGACTATTTGGACAGTGTGAGTAATCGAAATGCCATTTTGAGATATAATTATGAAAATCTGCTTCTCATGAAGATAGGTTTTGGGGTCACCTATAATGATGGTCAGCATGCTGTCATTGCCAATATTGAGACGGTGGGCAACATCTTAGGTGGAGTGGCAAAGCCCTTGGGGTTCAAAAAGAATGAGGAGGGACAATACAAGCTGTTTAATACCGCCTTTGCGCAATTTGTCAAAGGCGACATTGCTTATACTCGTTTGATAGCATTCGACCCCAATAATTCGTTAGCATTGCATGTAGGTCTCGGCATTGCTTATCCTTATGGCAATTCAAAAGTGTTGCCTTTCGAGAAGCGATATTTTTCTGGAGGTGCCAACTCGGTGAGAGGGTGGAGTGTTCGCGAGCTTGGGCCGGGAAGTTTTAGAGGAACAGATGGACGCATTGATTTCATCAACCAGACTGGTGACATGAAGTTGGATATGAATGCAGAGTTTCGCACCAAGCTGTTTTGGAAACTGAATGGCGCTGCCTTTATCGATGCAGGCAATATTTGGACTTTGCGAGCCTATGAGGAGCAGCCTGGGGGGCAGTTCAAATTAGACCAATTTTATAAACAGATAGCAGTGGCTTATGGTTTGGGACTTCGATTGAATTTCGGTTATTTCATCCTTCGATTTGACATGGGCATGAAAGCCATCAATCCAGCTTATACAAGCAATGAGGAGCATTATGCTTTTTTGCACCCTAATCTTAAACACGACTTCGCTTTCCACTTTGCGGTGGGTTTACCTTTCTAATCGTGTTCTTGTGTTTTCTCAAGTGGCTATCAGTTTAATTGCTATTTCTACACAAGATAAATCCATTTATCCAAGCTGTAAAAGCTAACCGAAAAAGTAGTCATGAGTGCAGAAAGTAGAAAAGACTCCAACCGCATCAATTCTTTTATAGTTCTACCTCGTCAATGTGAAGAGTGATAGTACCAGCTGGCACACGTACCGTTACCTCATCTCCTTGCTTCTTGTCTAACAAAGCTTGGGCAATGGGAGAGTGAATAGATATCTTTCCTTCTCGCATATTAGCTTCGTGTGCGCTTACAATGCGATAGGTCATCTTGGCTTTGTTTCCTAAATTTGTTATCGTCACTTTGCTTAGCAATCCTACTTTATCGGCTGACAAACGAGAGGTGTCAATCACACGAGCAAACTCCAAGACTTTCTGCTTAAATCTTATTCGGCTCAGCAAGCGACCTTGTTCGCGTTTGGCAGCATGATATTCGAAGTTTTCGCTCAAGTCGCCTTTGTCTCGCGCCTCCGCTATGGCGTCTCTAACTCGTGGTAGTTCTATCGTTTCAAGTTGTTTTAATTCAGCCACTAACTTGTCGTAGCCTTCTTGCGACATATATTCCATGATGTACTTTCGTTTTAATTTTTCATCTTTATTTAATAGTAAGACGCCCCTGCATGAGGTTGAATATAAAACGCAGGAAAGCATTTTTTAGTATTATTGCTGTCCGCTAAAACTTATCTATAGCCTTCTTTGTAAGAAAAGAATCCTTCCTGGGACTGTCAACACAGTATAAGTCAGTTAATTACTACCTCTTTTTGGACAGAATCAGGTATGCGGAAGATTTTAACAAGTAGAGGAAGTCTGCAAGCTGTTTGTGACTTTTATATAAATTTATCGGCAAAAAAATTGGCATTGTTTACTAATTCGTTATCTTTGTGACAAATAAGATGAGAAATAATGCTCCAACGAGAATATATCAGGCAATTCTTCCCCGAACAATATAAATAAGGAGAACGCACTATGGAATACAGCAAGGAAGAAAAATTGGAATGGACGATGATATTCATTCATGAGTTCAGTAAGAAGTTTGGTCTGACGATGAAACAGGCTTTTGGCTATCTGAGCCGTTTCAAGGGTATTGACTTCATTGACAAGCATTACGGTTTTGTACACACGCAGTCGTTTGAAAGTATGGTGGACGACATCGCTGGATTATGCAAAAGAATGGGAGGGCAATTGGGATGAGACTCTATCATGGCACAAACGTGGATTTTGACAACATCGACCTGACGAAATCAAGACCTAACAAGGACTTTGGGAAGGGCTTCTACTTGTCGGATAACCGAAGGCAGGCAGAAGAACTGGCAGCCGCACGGGTGGAGCTGACAGGAGGTGAAGCTATCGTTCTTGAATATGATTTTGACGAAGCGCTGCTTGATAGTGGTGCGCTACGAGTAAAACGCTTTGACAACTACACGGAGGAATGGGCTAAGTTTATTCTGTCCAATCGAAACGGCAATGAATACGTACACGACTATGATATCGTAGTCGGACCAATAGCCAATGACCGTGTAGGACGCCAACTTTGGCGTTTCCGTAACCACGATATTGATATGAAAACGCTAGTTAAGAATCTGAAATATATGAAAGGTGTTACTATTCAATATTTTTTTGGTACAGAACAAGCTATCAAACATCTAAAGAAGCTATGAGTGAGACAGAAGAGATGAAAAATGAAATGGCGAGAGATCTCGCCAGTCTGCTAATGGACCAGGATTCTACTCTTAGCATGGAGCAGGCATTGAATATGGTTTTTAACTCGGAGACATACCAGAAGCTGCTCAATGACAAGACGCGGTTGTATTACCAAAGTGTGGGTTACGTATTCTCGTACTTACAGCAGGAGTTGCGGACAGGAAAAATAGAATAAAGCTTATAGCGAGACTTGACAACAATTTTGTGAACTATGGCATGCGGCATGATGACTGATGTATCACAACAGAATTTTTGTCATTTTTAATCAAGGCATTTGTAGTTTTTGTCCTATTATTTTACCAAAAAACGACCATCTAAAATCTTCAAAATAGAAAAATTTAATAGGCAGGTGATGGACAAAAATACGCTGATTTTAACAAAAGAGACGTCTCTTGAGGCTGGAACATTGAGTTTATGGTCTTGGAAACATGTTTTAGAGGTGTTATTCACATGCTTCAACCCCATTAAAGCATGCAAATAACAGGCTTATCTCAATGCTTTAGCTGTCAAAAGACGGTAAAAATAGGAAAGAAGAGTGGTGGCAAAAGCGTAACAATCTAAATAACAATGGATTACAAACCTTGCTCATAATTCGCGTATTTGCGACCCACTTTGCTGTTGGTGATTTACACGCGAGTTATCAGAGGCACTTTGTAAAGAAAATTCAGCATTGATAATCCTCCCATATCGTGTGCCACTCATTCTACCTATGTTGCCTTTTAAATGTGTTTTGTGGTGCAAATACACAGCTCATTCGTTTAAGGGAAAAATTGTTGAACAACAAATCAAACCAATAAAACAAATAAACTCAGCAAGGCAATGAACGCAAGCGTTCTTCGAATGGCACAAATTTGCCAACAATAATATGTTGTGTGTTTTACTAAATTTGTTTCATTGGGTGAACGCTGGCGTTCATTGAATCCAACAATAGGATTCGTTTTATTGGTTAAATTCGTTGTTGGTACAAAATATCATGATTGTTTTTGGCATCAAACGACCATGTTAATGAAACACTTGTGGTGCAAATATCTTTCTTCACTAAATGACTCGTGGGCAATAGCAGGCAGCTGTGCAATTGATAGCGTGTAGTGGGGGAGAGGGATTTGCGGTTGAAGACTAATATTGCCAACGCACTCCTATTTGCAAGTTGAATTGTAGTGGCTTGTCTTTCCAGTACGTGTTGAGTGGTTGATGTTGCGGAATGTAATATTTAAGTCCCGGCTCCAAGTAGGCTCCAAGATGAGGCGTAACGTTGTATTGTATGCCAAGAGCCGCTTGCGTTGACCATTGCTGGGCGGTTTTCTTTATGTCTTGTGTCACTCCCTCTTTGGTGTTTTGTGCCTTCACGTTGAAGTCAACCTGCCCACCAGCCATGACATAAGTGCGAAGATGCTTGTTTTGCCAAAACGAGTAGCTGATATTCAGGGGCACGCCTATGTAATGGAGCGTCTGTTGCGTCGTGAAGCAAGTTGTGCCCATTGTCTGAATAAAGTCAGATTGCAGTTTGGTATATACCACTCCTGTAGAGATAGATAAACGAGAGTGCAACGGAATGCTGAATGAAAGTCCTAACGAAATGGGTTGATGATGTACTACTTCCTCATGCGTTTGGTTCAGGATGGGCGATACATCATCCGCAAAAAGCGTGTAGGCTTTTGACATGAAATAGTCATTGTACATCATTACGGGTTGGGCTGCATGAATGGGATTACTGGTAGAATAGCTCATGAGCGCATTGCTGGCATACAAATTCATGGATAAGGTGGAGTTGTGTCCTGAAGTTGTTGTATGGTGATGCGTTGCGTACGTGTGTGAACGCTGTGCTGCTTGCTTGTCCGTTGCTTGGGCAGTTGGCGTTGTTGTGACGCTCTGTGCCTCCGTATTTGGCTGCTGCGTGGCAGGTTCAGCAGTGGAAAATGTCTCGATAGAGGGTTGGGAGGTGCCACTATTGTCAGCCGAGGCAACATCTTTTGAGACGTTGGCGAGTAAGGTTTCCTCGCATTGTGCTTGCTGCTTGGCTTGTGATGCAGCAACAGAAGACTGGCTTGTGCTTGTGCCGGTCGTTGCTATCAATGGCGTTAAAGCAGTTGTGGGTTGCTGTTCTTGTGCCATAGAAGTCGCTTTAGACTCCATGTAGGTTTGTTGATTGGCATTTGCGGACGGTTGTCGAGACGTTTGTACCGCGAGCGAAGGTGTGGAGGTTTGCTGATGAAACAGCACATAAGCGGCTCCACCCAATAAGGCAATACAGATGACAGCTGCGGCAGCATATCGACGCCACAGCCTGATGTGGGTTGTGTGTTTGGTATATGGAGGGTTGGTGAGCTGTTTTTCGATGCCAGTCCACAAGTCGGTCTCAACAGGTTCTTGGTGTTGAGCCATGCGCTTTTGTAAGTCGTCAATCCAATTATCGTGTTTCATAAGTTACTCTTTCTCTTGTAATCGTTAATCATGCGAGCCAACATGTTTTTTGCTCGAAAAAACTGTGAGGCTGACGAATTTTCCTTGATACCCAAGGTATGGGCTATTTCTTGATGACTTTTTTGTTCAAAGACAAATAAGTTGAATACCGTTCGATACCCATCGGGCAATTGTTGTATCATTTTTAGCAGCACATCTATGGGAAGCTGTCGTGTATCTACCTCATCTTCGCGTTCATCATCGGGCACGTCTATCAAGTCGTTGGTAAGCTGTAGCCGCTGGTTCTCACGCAGATAGGTCAGCGACTGGTTTGCCACAATGCGCATGAGCCACGCTTTGAGAGAGCCCTCGCCCCGATACTTAAACCGCTGGATGGCAGAAAAGGCTTTGACAAAACTGTCTTGCAGCACATCTTGCACCGCATCACGATCGGGGATGTATCTTAGTGCAACGGTCATGGCATAGCCACAATAGCGCTCGTACAACTGTCGCATGGCTTGCTGGTTGCCGTTGAGAATGGCTGTCAGAAGTTGTTTTTCAGTTTCCACCAGTGGCACTTTTCTTGAGAGTATGAAATTGAACGGCTTGAGGTTCTTTGTAGTTAACGATGGTACTGTTGTCCACTTTGACCGCCTCTATGTAAAATACCGATGAGAAAGTCTCGTTTTGTTCGTTATAGGCACTTGCTGCATTCCCTTTTTGAATGATGATTTGAATGAAGTGGCTCTTGCCATTCGCCGTGAAGGAATAAGTGAAATCGCTGGGTAGTGCCACCATATAAATGGTGGTTGCCGAATAGCCTGTCTCTTGATAGAGTACATGGTAGGTGTTAGTTGGTACGACTTGAAACGAGGTGAGTCCCAATTTGCGCATGATAGCCACTTTGGCATCAGGCAGAAGAGGAATGTAGTCGTAGCTTTGTTGTACACCTAATTCTAATTGGGCTGAGCCTATTTGCTTCCCTTGATAAGTCCAAATGCCCTGATATTTCCCGAAATAGGACGGTACTTGTCTGTTTGAGCTATATAAGGATTCGCTTAACGGGTCGTCGTTGTATGAGGTACATGCCGTCAACAATATCCCTATGAAAAGATAGAAGAGTGGTCTCATTTGCAAAATCGTTTTATACTCTAATAACGTTAAAATAAAAAAATCTTGCATGCGAAATGCAAGATTTTTACTTTTTCTTCATTATAAACACAGTAAGGCATTCAAAATAATAAAAATAAATACCAAAAAAGATGTTTAGATATTTAGTCACGATGTTACTACTCATGGGGATTCGGTTGGGCGTACAAGCGCAGGAGACCCCTCAAAAAGGGTATCCCTACGAGCGTACCGAACTTTCTGTGGGCATCGCTTTGCACAATAGTTATGGAAATGACTATGATAGTAATTATCCCTCATCGTTATTAAATCGAGAAACCCCAATGGACGATTATCATGCAGGAAAATTTTATATCGATGAAATGAAATCGAGTCCAACGGTTTGGGTTAACATTTTTCATCATATCAGCAAACATTGGGCTGTTGGTCTACAGGGGTGTTACGGATATAGTATGTGTCAACGATATCGATCGCTAACAGCGCAAAAAGACGGAAAGTTAGATTTGCATGACTTCATTGCATTGTGGAGTTTGCGCTACTATTATTGCATACACCAAAAATATAGCTTTTATAGCGGCATATCGTTAGGATTCAACAAACAGTTGTATAAGCATTATGATGCTTCCGAGTACACCGCAAAAACATATATGATAGAAGATGCCACCATTTTTGGTTTCTTGGTAGGTACAAAATTTTATGGATTCAGTGAAATAACAACGAATGTCCGTGGATTAGTAAGGGCAGGTGTTGGATATCGCTGGTAATTAGATATACGAAAACAGTACATCCTTGGGAAAAAACAAGAGGCACTTCATGGTTAGGAAAATGTAATACAACCACATACAAAATAAACAATACGCAGATGAAGACAAAACTATTTATAAGCATACTTATGGTAATGGCAACTATCTTGGCAGGATGCCAAAGGGAGGAAGAAGACTATGACCAATGGCATAAGACGAAGGCAGGTAGAACAGCTTATCTATATATGGAAACAAATATGAAAAGTTTGACGAATATCGTTGCCTATACACAAATGTTTAGACAATATATAAGGCAAACCACTGTTGAGGGTCGAGACTCTGTCAATGCTCTTTACTTTAGAAATATTAAAATATTAAGGGAACGTGACCTACAGCACAGTCAGTTTTTTTATAATATGTTGGTAAAAAATGAATATGGACAGATTCTCTATATCATCTCTTTTTTCAACACCTCTTCGACTGATTGGAAAATTGATGCTGCTGTTTCAAGTGGTGATGGTAAACTGTATTATCATTTACAAATAAAGGATGTTGATTCTAATCAGTGGACGATTGAAAAGAGTTGGAGTGATGCGAAGGAGTCAACAGTAGTAAAAAGTGATAGTACAGACGCAACCAATGTTTGTAATCGCCTTTCCCGTACGGCTTTCTTCTTGAAAAACAAGCCGTTGACAGTAACATGGAGTAGTTACTCGGGTTATCCACACTTTGCATTAAAAGGAGAGGGAGAGTTGGAGAGTTGTGCAACTCCTCAACTAAAATTGCTGTATTCTATTACTCAGCCATTCGAAGTTATCACCTTGCCCAAGTATCTTGATGCAAAGAATTTAAGGAGCAGTGATGCAAATCAGACCTATGTATCGAGTTACGAAGGTGATTTGAGGCTTATTGCCATAGACACGATTGACCGAACGACAGACACCTATGATATTACGTTGACATATGACGAGATTTATATCAAGATGAATGATATAAAAGAGAGTTGGCAACGGTAAAGAGGGATAAGGTGTTTTTTCAGCCTTTCAATAGTGTTTGGTGATCCTTTTCGAACACTTTGGGATACTTAGCTTGTAAGCATAAGTTGACCAAGCTATTTGCTACCAATTCAATATCGCTGAGATCCACCCCACGTTCACGAGACACGTCTTTTCCTAAACATACCTCCCACGTGGCATTGAAACAAGTATCTTCGGCTCCAACGTACGAGTGATTGGCAGTGTCGCCCGGTAATATCTTGTAACGAATGGCTTTTTTCGATGCTACTGGCTGCATAGATAGTAGCAAATCGTAAGCGTGTTTGAGTTCGGGACGAAACTTACTGGTGCCAGGAAACATGTCATTGATAACGGGCATGAGTTCGTCAAAATCGTAAGCTTGAAGCAATTGGTATAGTTTCATGATAGGGTAGGGTTGGTAAGAGGTTATTTGTGGGTGGATTGATAAGCCCATGAACACAATCATGGAATGGGCTTATCAAACATAATTTGTGCGTTAAAACTTTGCCATCTTGATAGCCACTACCGCACACTCGTCGCCTTTGTTTCCTAATTTTCCACCACTTCTATCTCTGGCTTGTTGCAAATCGTTAGTGGTGAGCAGACCAAAGATAATAGGAATCTCGCTTTTACTATTTAAGGTAGCTATCCCATTGGTGACTCCTTGGCAGATATAATCAAAGTGGGGCGTTTCGCCTCGAATGACGCATCCTAAGATAATCACGGCATCATAGCCGCCATTGAGTACCATTTGGTGTGCGCCATATACCAGTTCGTAACTGCCTGGCACCGTCTTCACATGGATGTTCTCTGGCAATGCTCCATGCTTTTCGAGCGTGGAAACCGCTCCATCGAGTAATGCTCCTGTGATTTCAGGATTCCACTCGGATACCACGATGCCAATACACATGTTACTGGCATCGGGTACTTTGCTGGCGTCATAGTCGGATAAATGATGTAATGTAGTCGACATAAGCTTATCTGGACGCACGTTCAATGTACTTATCTATCTCGGAACTTTGTACAACTGCCGAGTTGATATACTTTTTCTTGATGTCTTGATAAATCTTGAGTGCCTCTTCTTTTTTGTTTTGACTTTCTAAGATTTCTGCTGCTTGCATCATAAAGGTTGGTGCAAGACTGTAATTTACCTTTCCTTCAGCTTTGCTGTCGGCTTTCTCCGCAGCTTTCTTGAGGGTGCTAACGGCTTTGTCTAATTGGTTGATGTGTGCGTAGGCATTGCCTAATGCAGCTAACGCAGCAGGACTAATCATGGCATCGTCTTTTCCATTGAACTTGTCAAGATACTGTACTGCTTCGTTCCATTTGTCCATATTGGCATAACACAAGCCAGCATATAGGTTGGCTAAGTTTCCTGCATCGGTGCTACTGTAATCGCTTGCGATTTTAAGAAAGCCATTATAATTAACTTTATCACCATTCAATGCCTTTTCAAAATCGCCTGCATTGAAGTATTGTTGTCCTTTTCCCAATTCGGTACTTGCTTTTTCAGCACGTGGCTTCTGTACATAAGCATTGTACAAGAAAATACCAACAATAATAACTACAATTGCTGCAGCAGAAATGATAATAGCTTTTTTGTTCTTAACGAAGAAAGCTTGTGATTTGGTGAGAGCTTCATTCGTTTCTTCTACTCCCTTCACTTGTTTGTTTGCCATTTTATAATAATATTTATATTTATTTTTTCGGTTTTCATTCTTTGACATGAAACGTGCTAAGATGACATCCCAAGCCATGATGCGTTGCAAAATTAAAGTATTTATCCGATATATTGAAATTTATTACTTACTTTTTTCGTTTTTGACTATCAAATAAGGTAACTTTGCAAAACTTATCGATTCATCAGCTTTTCGATTTATAAATGCTTGTTCATGCTTTTAAAGAAGATTTCAATCCTTAATTACAAAAATATAGAAGTGGCAGATTTGGAGTTCTCCTCCAAGTTGAATTGTCTCATAGGGCATAATGGAGAAGGAAAGACTAACTTATTAGATGCTATCTATTATTTATCGTTTTGTCGGAGTGCCTTTAATCCCAATGATTCGCAACTAATTCTTCATGGACGAGATTTCTTTTCTTTGCAGGGAACTTATCTGCGAGACGACGGTGATGAGGAACTGATTCATTGTGGATTGATGCGTGGAACAAGGAAGCGATTTAAGCGAAATGACAAGGATTATAAGCGACTTTCGGAGCATATTGGATTGATACCGCTGATTTTTGTGTCGCCTTCAGACACGATATTGATTGAGGGTGGGAGCGAAGAGCGCAGACGCTTTTTGGATATGGTCATCTCGCAATTAAATCGAACCTATATAGAACATTTGAGCAGATATAATAAAGCTTTAGCTCAACGTAATGCTCTTTTGAAGAAAGAGGATGCTCCCGATGTGTCTCTCTTGGAAATTCTTGAGCAAGAAATGGCTGTTCAAGGCGAAGCAATCTTTGCAATAAGGCAATCGTTTATCGAAGAGTTTATTCCTGTTTTTCAATCTATCTATGACAGCATTTCAGAACATCATGAAGAGGTGTCATTGCAGTATATATCGCACGCACAAAGGGGACCGCTATTGGACGTTATTCAGCGTGATCGTATGAAGGACAGGGCTGTGGGTTATTCGCTGCATGGTGTTCATCGAGATGACCTGCAAATGATGATAGGGGATTATCAGATGAAGCGTGAAGGGAGTCAGGGACAAAACAAAACTTATGTCTTAGCGCTGAAGCTTGCGCAGTTTGATTTCTTGCAGCGTACGTCTTCTGCCACTCAACCATTACTGTTGTTAGATGACATCTTTGATAAGTTAGATGCAGAGAGGGTAGAGCGTATTGTGGATTTAGTGACCGGTACGACTTATGGACAAATTTTCATGACTGATACCAATCGGGCTCATTTAGATAGAATATTAAGCAGTCATTCGTTTGATTATAAATTGTTTGTGGTGAATAATGGGGATATTGTCGAAAATAGAGGGAGTAAGTAGTTTACAGAAATAGATTTTAAGGAACAGTTCGCTGTGATTATTTATTTTCCTCCATATACTCAAGCACAAACTTGTTATGGTTTGATGAAGAAACTTCACTTTTTATGTAAAATATGTTTAAGCGTCAGGTACAATCTTTAGATGAAATATTGCAAAAGGCATTGCGTGAGGGTGGACTTGAAACCCCGCTTCGCCAACGACGACTCATTGATGCGTGGTCTGAAGTTGTTGGACAGACTGTCAATGCTTATACTGGCGAGAAATTTATTCGTAACCAGACGTTGTTTGTAAAAATAAAAAATCCTGCACTAAGGCAGGATCTTTCTATGATGCGCTCGCAGCTGGTGAAGAGACTCAATGCTGCAGTGGGGGCTTTTGTCATCAGCGATGTAAAGGTGTACTGAGGTTAGTTGACGAGTTCACGAGTTTACAAGTTGACGAGTTTTTAAGTTCTTGAGTTCTTAAGTTCATCAGTTGACGAGTTTACAAGTTGACGAGTTGACGAGTTTTTAAGTTCTCAAATTGACATTATCAGAATGATACGCAACCTAAGTTTCTGTCTACCAACATGCCGTCGATGGCTTTTAGATTGAATGTACCCGCTCTCTTTGCTTTCAGCTTGATGATAAATAGTTCTACATCGCCTTCGTCTAATAAGAAGTTGTTGCCACTATTGACGAATGTTGGCGTTAGTTCTTTTTGTCCATTGGTGTGCAGACGGTCGTAGGTAAGGTTTACCATCTCTTTCATGTTCAGTAATTGTGTACCTACGTATTCGTATTCATTGGTGTTGTAGGGTAGGGCAAAGCTCAATGCGTTGACGTAATGTAAGCCTTTACCTACGACTTTAACTTCAATGATATCACCTGCTTGGAATCTTTTCTTGTTGGGAACTAACACCAATTTCCCGTCTACCTTGTCGTTAGAGTTGCGTACTCCTCCGTCCAGTTCCGTAGCTACGCACGAGATATCGTAGGCGTCAATAAGTCCGTTGCCGTTGATGTCACCAATCTTGATGTAGTCGAAATCGCTATCGCCCTTGCGTAGTCCCGTGTAGTTCATGTACGATGTGAGGTCGTTTTCATCAATGAACTTGTCACGATTGATGTCGCCTTGCAATGTACTTTCTGTGCCAGGCACCTTAAACACGTACATTTCTTTTCCTGAAGCGAAGTTGCCAACGGCTTTGGTGAGTTGTAGTTTAAGATATCGAGCCTGCGGTGTTTCTTTGAATGTGAATGTTTTACATTCTCCGTCTTGTTTCCATTCAAAGGCTGTGGGTTTGCTCCAGCTCTGTCGGTTGGTGGCATAAGAGATAGTGCCTTGTAGCAACGTTCCATTGCCTGCATCCTCGCGAGGCAGGTATTCTAATTTGTCAAGGGTGTTCACAGACTTTAAGTCAATGATAAGATCGGCAGGTATGGCTTCGCCCTTTCCCCACTTGGAATGCCATGAAGTTTTCTCATCGAAGTCGAACAATTTATCCGTGCCTTGTCCTGGCTGATTGGCGCAGGTAGCTTGTGCCTTGATGCCCTTGATGGCAAATTGCAGCGGATCGGCTTTTGTTTTCCCCATGAAGTCCTGCCATTCAGATTGATTGTCTTTGTTGATAGCTCTAATTTTGAACGAGTAGGTTTGTTCTGGTTGCAATCCGTTGAAAGTAAACTGGTTTTGACGAATCGTTGAGTAAGTCATTCCATTGAACAATATCTCGTAATAGTCTGCATTGGCTGTCTTTTCCCATGTTGGTGTAAGTGAGAAGGCGCCAATTGACTTTTGTGCTATTTGTGGGAGAGGAGCCTTTAAGGCACCAGTGTGTTGAGCCAGTGCGGGTAAGGTGATGTTAAAATCAAATCCTTTAACTTTCACCACCATCTTATTTTGGCTTACATTAGTCTTGGCAATCTTTACCAATAGTTGTGGATTCTTTGTCATTTGCACGTGTTGCATTTTACTACCCACTGTGGAAAACTGGTTCAGATTGGGTTCTTTTAGGTAGAGACAAGCATTGTCGCTGGCATCGAATTCTTGAAGATTGTTTACCCATTTCAGCTTTATGTTTCTGTTATTCACCTTTGCTGAAACCTTCTTTGGTTGCTGGCTCACATTGATGCGCAACAGTGTTTGTTTATTGGGCTCGTATCCTTTGAATGCGCCCTTGCTGAGGTCCATGGTGATGGTAAGATTTTGTTTACCGTCAGTCTCTGCATGAATGTCGGTGGTGACATATTCACCGTATTTGTATGCCTGTGTATTGCCATCATCATCGTACTCTTCAAAGTGACTTTCGTTGTTGGGCGTTGCATATATTTCATAAATGCGCAAGTCCTTCCTTATTTGTGTAGGATTGTTGTTGGCATTGGTCATGGGAATGATAGCGTTGGCTTTTACAAATACTGGCAGCTTCCAAATGGGTGCTTCAAAGTTATTGATAATGCATCCTCCTTGGTAAGTGTGTCCTGTAAAGTAATCTACCCATTTTCCTTCAGGCAAATAAATTCGATTACGAATGTCATTTCCCTCCTTGTCCATTTGAGTATCTTTATAAATAGGTGCTACAAGCAATGAAGGACCATACATAAATTGGTACTCTGTGCTGGTGCCGAGCGTGTAAGGGTTCGGGTCATCCAAGAACATAGCACGTATCATTGGCTTACCATCAATGGCTTGATGAGCTATAGAATAAGTGTAGGGCATGAGTTGACTTTTCCATTTCAGGTAATGTCTGTTGATGCTTGTCGCTGGTTCACCAAGTGCATCAGGATATTTAGGATTGCTTCCCCAACCGTCCATATTGAGTCCCATAGGATTGAACGTCTTCCATTGAAATTCGCGGATGTTCACAATAGGGTTCTTTCCCCCGAAGATACCGTCGAGGTCGGAGGTAATATTGGGCTGTCCTGACAATCCTGAGCCAATGAAAGTAGGAATGTGAAAACGAATATACTCCCAATCACCTCCTGTTTGGTCACCGCTCCATATCGTAGCGTAACGCTGTGTTCCAGCCCAACCATCGAGTGAGATGATGAAGGGGCGTGCATTATTTCCGTAGTAAGGCATGATGTGAGCGACATCAGCCACACCATTGAGACCAAATGAGTAGCCGTTGCCTACCCATGCTACATCAGTCTTGAGTACACGTACCCCAGCATTTCGCACTTCTTTTACGATGTCACGTTGCAACAAAGGCTCAATGCCAGGTTTTGGATGTAGGTCGCTTTGTGTCCATAGTCCTATCTGTACGCCATTTGCTTTTGCATAGTCGCCAAACTTCTTCAAGTTCTCAATATTTCCATCAAGCGTATTTGTTTGTCCGTAGCCTGCCCCGTAGCCATCGTTGGGTAAGAACCAACCTAAGGGCATATCATTCTTCACATATCTATCTATGGCAGCTCGTGCCGAGAATTGGTAATTTCCTTTTTCTCCGTTGAGACTTTCCTTGATGCCTCCGTTGTCTTTTTGGCTTTCTTTGTATGTTTTCCCATCGGGCATAAGGATTTTTCCCTTGGGGTCGTCTTTCCAATAGTCGCGGTTGTATGCGTTGAGATGACCCTCGTAAAATCCAAACTTAGGCATCAGTACTGGGTGTCCCGTTAGTTGGTAAAAGTCATTGAGCAGTGCCACAGGTGTTTCGTCTACCATGACAAACATATCGAGGTAGGCTTCTTGATGATGTAGTTTCACTTGTTGTGGTTGTGCTGCAGCAAAATCGTATCGCCCAGGTTTGAAGGTATGCCATAGTACGCCATAGCCTTTGTTACTCCAATAGAAAGGTGTCGGTGATGCTACACCTCCGTCAACCCAATTGTTGGTGTTTTCTATGGCGATACTTCGTCCTCTGTGTGAGAAGCGTCCATTTTGAACACCTCCGCCAAAGAAGTATTCATCTGTATGCGCCTTCATCGTAACAGTGGTACCTTGTGCGTTGATATCTGCCACCATGAGGTCTTCGAGTGCATTCTTTCCGTTGAGGTTATTAGTAACGTTCATCTTACCATTTTTTTTGTCAATGCTTAGTGTGACGTTACGTGTAGAGATTATGATGTTGTTTCCCTCGTCTTTTAAGGTAAAGTCAGTAAGAGGCAGACGTGGATTGTTCACCAATATGTCCGCAGGTGGTGTAGCTTGTGGATTACGAACAACAGGGTTCGTGTCGTCTCTAAAAAGACGAAAGATGTTGTTAGCGTAAAAATCAATGGTGATATGCTTGCCGTCGGTGTCATAGACTTCTACCGTCGTTGGATTTATCTGCACGGCTCGAGAAATAACTGCATTTTTGTTGGTAGACACATTTGTTACCGTTTGCAGCGCTGTTAGTGGTTTGTTCCCAGCGCAAATGGTATTGTCTTTACTTCCAGTGATGAGCAACGCTATTGCTAAGGAGTATCCTAATAAGTGCTTCTTGTTTTTTAGAATATTCATATTTTATTTTTAATAAGTCCTTTTTTGGAGGTTAAATATTATTTGTAGATACAACGACTTCGTCCATGCGGATGTCGTTTTCGTCAGCGGGAACTTCCGTTACCTGTTGAAATGGAAAGCATACACCTATTTTATATAGGTGGGGCACGGTACTCAAGAAACGATCGTAGTAGCCTTTTCCACGTCCCAATCGATTTCCTTGCTTGTCGAATGCCATGCCAGGAATGAGTGCCACATCAATTTCATCAAATGCTGTAAAGGCATCTGCCTGCGGTTCCATGATGCCAAACGGTCCTTGAGCAACTTGAGAAGATGGCTTGTAAGGGCATATTTTCAAGTCATGATCACCAACCACAACAGGTAGCAGAATGTTTTTCCCCTGTGCCAGTAGCTGTTCCATCAGGCAATGGGTGTCAACTTCGTCTGGCAAAGATGCATATAGCAGAATGGTGTTGGCTGCCTTTATGCGAGGATGTTCGAGCAAAGTTGCTGTAATGGGTGTCGACATTTCGCGCAGTTGTTCAGGTGTGAATGTGCGTTTCAATTGCCGTATTTGTTTTCTTAGCGTTTGTTTATCCATAACCATCATGATTTTTTTTAGCCAGTTTTACTTACAAGAAGACTCGGTGTCTTCGTTTATGCTTGATATATTTGTGGCATTTGTCTTATCTCAGGCTGGCGTTGCAGCGATGTTGCTTTGGCTACTCGTTTTGCTGGAGCCTTTGGGAAGGCTGCATTGTTTCTGAAAGTCTTGAGTGCCTCACGTATAGTTGCGTCATCTTCATTGACATACTCCAGCCAAGCTTGTTCGTCAAGCATGTTATAGATGATGCGACTATTGATAAATCTGTCGAGCAAATAATGAGATTTGCGTATCATGAGGTTGCGCCGTTTCAGTCCCTTGTCGTTTGCATAGGTGGCAAACTTGTCAACAAGATTTTGTTTTTTAAGATAGTCTGCCAATTCCATCATCTCCTTGAAGTTGTTCAGTTTTGGACGATTATCATCAGTGTAGGTAAATGCGAATTGTAAGATGAGTCCACTCATCGTGGCTTGTTTATAATACGAAGTAAAGCCTGTGGTGTCTTCAGGAACGAAGATGTCAGGCGTGATACCTCCTCCGCCATACACTACACGTCCGTTACTGGTATGATATTTTGGCCCCGTGTGCTTGATAGAGTCTTGTGAGAAGAACTCTCCGTGTTCGTATCGGCTCATCAAATCTTGTGCATAATCATCTGTTTCACCGTGTACATAGGGCTTTTGGATACATCTTCCCGAAGGAGTATAATAGCGTGCAATCGTGAGTCGAACCATACTTCCATCCGAAAACTCTATTTGTTTTTGAACTAATCCTTTGCCAAACGAGCGACGTCCAATGACTGTGGCTCGGTCGTTGTCCTGCATTGCACCTGCAAAAATTTCACTTGCTGAGGCAGAACCTTCATTAATCAGTACTACCAATGGCGTTTGTTTGTAACTGCCACGACCATCCGAACGAAAATCTTGTCGAGGAGATTTGCGTCCTTCGGTGTACACAATCAGTTTGTTTTTAGGTAAAAACTCATTCGCCATTTGTACTGCCGATTGTAAATAGCCGCCCGTGTTATCGCGCAAGTCGATGATTAAGTTCTGAAAGCCTGACTCTCCAAGCTTTGCTAATGCTACCAACAGCTCTGCATAGGTCGTTTCTCCAAAGCTTTTTATGCGGATATAGCCCGTTTTGTCGTCAATCATATAAGTGGCTGATACGCTTTTAATAGGGATGTCGCCACGCGTTACGACAAACGATTGTGGCTTGCTGTGCCCATATCGTAGCACTCCAATCTTTACTTTTGTGTTCTTTGGTCCCTTGAGTCGCTTCATGGCTTCTTGGTTGGTAACCGCTTTTCCAACAAAAGTCTGGTCGTCTACCATTACAATCTTATCGCCAGCCAAAATACCAGCGCGTTCAGCAGGTCCGTTCTGAATGACATTTTGTACATGGATCGTATCTTGTCGTATCACAAACTGAATGCCAACGCCAGAAAAAGAACCTTGCAAGTCTTGATTGGCTGCTTCCACATCTTTCGCACTGATGTACACACTATGTGGGTCGAGTTCGGTTAATATCTTTGGCATTGCGTCCTCTACCAAGGAATCCAGATTAACCTTATCTACATACTGATCGTCGATGATGTGCAGTAAGTTGTTAATACGGTTGGTTCCCGTATTGATGATGCTCAATCGATTGCCAGAAAAATGGTTGGAGTAGAATGAGCCAACGATAATTCCAATGACCACACAGAGTGCCATCATGAGCGGCATAAAACGATTTGACTTCTTATTATTCATTGGTGAGTTGATGAGTTATTGAGTTGAGTTAATGAGTTTATGAGTTACTTAGTTGATGAGTTATTGAGTTGAGTTCTTGAGTTGATGAGTTTTTTAGTTATTGAATCATTATTCCAAATACTCAACTTTAATGTTGGCTTTCTTTAGTAAGTTAAGACCATCATCTAAACGGTATTTCTCTCCATAGACAACTCGTTTGATGCCTGCTTGGATAATGAGCTTTGCACACTCAATGCAGGGAGAGGCAGTGACATAAAGAGTTGCTCCGTCGCTGTTGTTCGAACTGCGTGCCAACTTGGTAATGGCGTTGGCTTCAGCGTGTAGCACATAGGGATGGGTAACGCCTTGTTCGTCTTCACATTGATTTTCGAAACCGCTGGGGGTGCCGTTATATCCGTCGCTGATAATGCGTTGGTCCTTAACTACCAATGCGCCCACTTGTCGTCTCTGACAGTAAGAGTTCTCTGCCCAAATACGTGCCATGCGTAAATAGCGTTGATCTAATTGGTGTTGCTTGTCTTTTGTTATCATCAGATTTTATATCGCCTGTCGCAAGAGTCGTATCTCTATGACGATTCTTGCAAAGATTGTTTTGTTGTTCTGTTTATTTCTTGATACCGTTGCGCTCTAAGAGTGCATCAATGGTCGGTTCTTGTCCTCTAAATCGCTTGTAAAGTGTCATCGGATGTTCCGTGCCTCCTTTTGAAAGGATGTTTTGACGGAAACTTTCTGCCGTCTTGTGGTCAAAGATGCCGTTTTTCTTGAACACGCTGAAAGCGTCTGCATCCAGTACTTCTGCCCATTTATAACTGTAATATCCAGCCGCATAACCGCCTGCCATGATATGCGAGAATTGGGTTGTCATGCAGGTGTTTGGTAACTGCTTGCCAAGTATCGCCTTCTTCCAAGCTTCCTTTTCAAAGGTGATGATATCCTCGTGGAAGTCTTTACGCTGCGTGTAATAAGCCATATCCAACAGCCCAAAGCTCACTTGCCGCAAGCATGCCATGCCTACCATGAAGTTGCGACTCTTTCGTATTCGTTCGATGAGTTCATGGGGTATCACTTCGTCTGTCTCGTAATGGAAAGCAAAGGTCTGTAAAAACTCGGGTTCTACCGCATAATTTTCCATGAATTGCGAGGGAAGTTCTACAAAGTCCCACCACACATTGGTGCCAGACAAGCTTTCAAAGCGTGTGTTGGCAAACATGCCATGCAGTGCATGACCGAACTCGTGCAAGAAAGTCTCTACTTCACCCAAGGTGAGTAGGGCAGGTTTCGTAGCGGTAGGCTTGGTAAGGTTCATGACAATCGAAGCATGTGGCCGCACGTTCTTCCCTTTGCGGTCAATCCACTGACCTTGAAACTCCGTCATCCATGCACCGCTCTGTTTGCCTTTTCGTGGAAAGAAATCCGCATAAAGCACTGCTAAGTACGAACCGTCACGATCGAATACTTCGAAAGCTTTTACATCAGGATGATATACCTTGATGTCTTTGTTCTCCTTGAACGTGATGCCATAGAGTCGGGTAGCCAATCCAAATACACCCTTGATTACATTCTCCAACTGAAAGTAAGGGCGCAACATCTCTGCATCTAAGTTGTATCGCTCCATTTGCAATTTGTGCGAATAGTATGCGGTGTCCCACGGCTGCATCTCAAATTCGTTTCCTTCTAATCGTCTTGCCAACTCTTCTAAGGACTTCTTTTCTTGCATCGCCGTAGGCTTATAGGCTTCTATCAAGTCGTTAAGAAGTTGGTACACACGGTCAGTATCCGACGCCATTCTGTGCTTCAAGATATAATCGGCATAGGTGTCGTAGCCCAAGAGCTGCGCAATCTCTCGTCTCAAGTTTACCAATTGTTGGCAAATCTTTAGGTTGTTCTCTGGGTTATCGTGCGTACCTACCGTGTTGTGTGCCATGTACATTTGGTGTCGCAAATCACGCTGTGTAGAGTAGGTCATGAAAGGCGAATAACTGGGCGCGTCCAACGTAAACACCCAACCTTGCAGGTTGCGCTCTTTGGCAGTGTGGGCAGCGGCGTCACGTGCCGTGTCGGGTAAGCCGTCCAACTGTTTTTCGTCGGTGATATGCAGTGTATAGGCTTTGTTTTCCTTGAGTAAGTTTTGTGAGAATTGCAGTGTTAGCATGCTCGCTTCCTCCGTTAGTTTCCTTAGTTGTGCTTTCTCTTCATCGTTGAGGAGTGCACCGCTGCGTACAAAGCTGTCGTATGTCTTCTCGAGCAGCATTTGTTCTTCGGGCGTCAATTCACGATGATGATGGTACACCTGTTGGACACGTTCAAACAAGCGTTTGTTTAGTTGTACATCGTTGGCGTGCTTTGTCAGTATAGGACTGAGCTTCTGAGCCAGTTCATCCAATTGGTCGTTGGTCTCAGCGGAGAGCATACACGAAAAAACCGTTGAAACTTTGTCTAATAAGTCATAATATTCCTCGCCCTTTGATACGTCTACACGTGCGATAGTGTTTTCAAAGGTAGGTTCTTCGGGGTCGTTAATCGTCTTTTCTATGATTTCATTGTCCCGTCGTATTCCTTCCATGAAAGCTTCTTCGTAATCCTCAAAACGTAGCTTGTCAAAAGGAAAGGTATGGTGTAATGTGTGATAAGTTTCAAAAAAAATATTCTGTCGTTTCGCTTTCTCCGTCATGCTTTCTTTCATAAACATACAATCTTCTAATAATTATTGCAAAAGTACGAAAAATATCACAACACCTAATTATAAAAATAACATTTAACAATCGTTATCACACCCGCTGTTTCGTTGGGGAATAATCTTTCTATTTTTGTATACAGCGCAGAAGAAATCAACAGCGAAATTAACAGGAAAGACGGAAATGGGCGTGCGATATATGGAAAATAAAGAATGGGAGGGTCTTGCGTGAAATATCTTTGGCGGCACCGTATTTTTGTTTCTTTTGTGTTTTTCGTTGTTAAAAAATGGGCTGTTATGCTGTTTTTATGTTGATACACAAGAAGCTCAATAGGATGATAGTTCAAGGAATTGTGTGGCAGTTGCAGTGATGAGCAAAGACGGGGCGAAGCCCCAACAGGAATATAGCCCAGGGCAATCGCCCTGGGTAACCGTTCGTTGTCTCGTTGGCGCGCTGTAAGCGCAACAGGTGTCAGTGAAGTTCCCTTTTCTTCTTCCTTTTGCGCTTACAGCGCGCATATTTGTTGGAATATCTTTACCCAGGGCGATTGCCCTGGGCTGTATTCATCTTGGGCTTTCAGCCCGTCTTTGCTACGTACAAACCCTTCATACAAAAATTGTGAGGATTGATACATCTTTGTGTTGTTGCAGTTCTTTCTTTAAGAATAATCTTTCTATTTTTGTACACAACGCAGAAGAAATCAACAGTGAAATTACCAGAAAAGACGAAAATGGGCGTGCGATATATGGAAAATAAAGAATGGGAGGGTCTTGCGTGAAATATCTTTGGCGGCACCGTATTTTTGCTTTCTTTTGTGTTTTTCGTTGTTAAAAAATGGGCTGTTATGATGTTATTTGATGCAGGTTTCGATGCGTATTTTGTTCGAAAAAATGACAAAAAAAGAGCTGTTTGAAAAAGATGAAATAGAGAAAAAAGATAGGTAGATGATCAACTTTTTTTAGATATTTTGTCTCGTTTATGGTCGTTTTTTGACAAAAGCAATGAATTAAGGCTGCTGAAAACATGACTTTGAGGTGTTATGAACATGTAGTAAGGGGATTAAAGTATGTATCTAACGGTCTTAAAGTAATGCTTTAACACGGAAAAAGGGCGTTTTGCGGTCTTGAATTATCATGCAGTTTTCGTAGTGTATTGATTGATAAAAAGTTACAAAACTTTCGCAAAACTCTCGTATTTGCGAGCTAAAGCAAGGTTGTTTGAAAATATGCGAGTTATGAGACCCTTGTTGTAAAGAAAATTCAGAAATACGAATGGCTTTTTGTCTTGGTGTTAGTCATGAGCTGTCGAACAGATTTTTCGTTTATAAGGTCACTTGTTGCCAACAGCAATTATGTTCTTTTGTTTTAACAACGAATTGAAAAAAAAACAAATCCGATTGCTGGAATCAATGAACGCTGGCGTTCACCGAATTAAACGAATTTGGCAAAGACACACAACATGTTGATGTCGACCGATTTGTTTCATTTGAAGAACGCTTGCGTTCATTGTCTTGTTTGGCTCATTTGTTTTGTTTGTTTCATTTGTTGTTCAATCCTATTACCCTTAAGTGTAAGAGCCGTGTGAGCTGTCGAACAGGCAAACCAACTCGTATTTGTTCAATGACGAAACATTTTCCAGCGTATGCGGTCAGTAAAACAGATGAACGTTGCTAAAAAAACAAATGTTCATAGTTCGTGCGAACTATGAACATTGTAGATAGAGGAGCGTCTATGCTTAGAATCTATAGTCTACCTGTATGTCAACGACAGAATAGTTGTGGCTGTCCTCTTTCAGAGAACGATCGTTGACGAGGGCATATTCTGCGCTAATGAGTAGATTTTTGGTACACCAGTAGTTCATTCCTACTTCGTATTGGGTTTTAGATTGGTTCCATTCTCCTGTAGGACGATACATGTCATAGCGTGCTTTTGCGTGAAGTTTTGATTTTACTATGGGGGCTATCACCAATGCGTAAGCACCGTCAGCTTGGTCGCCAGCCTTGTAATTGATGTTGGCATCGGTAGCCGTGGCAGCCGACTGCTCTGTCTTTGCAAAGCTCCAACCCGTAGAGTGTAAATACTCTGTTCTAAATGTCCAATCGTTAACAAGGTATTCTGCCGAAAAGGCGTAACGATTTTGGCGCAAAGAACGTATGCCAGATTGTGTCTTATGCACAGGGTTACCCTTATCGTCAACCGTCATGATGGGTTGCTGATGCTCATCAACTTCGTTCCATGTTCCTTTTCTTGCGTATGTTCCCGTCCAACCAAAGGCTCCTATTCTCAGTCCAGCAACAGGCATTACCCACATACCTCCAATGATATCTTTCTTCTGGTCGACATCTTTCATGTTGATGCCCTGTCCGTTGAATACACCTATTTGATAATGTAAGAGGTTGCGTCCATGACTATTGCGCAAGAAGTCGCCCTGAACTTGCAGTCCTATGTCTCGTCCATTAGAGGCATGTCCGCCAGCCCTGTCGTTAAATCCTGTTAGTTTTAAGATGCTTTGGGCATAGCTCATAAAACCTTGAGCCATAGGGTGCATTGGGTTCTCAAAGCTGATAGGACGCTTGAACTGTCCGATTTTTACTCGAAAGCAATCGTATTTCTGCCACTCGGCAAATGCGTCAACAATGCGAGGACTGCTCCCTAAGGAATTGGTATTGCCATTGAACTGGAGTTGTGTCTTCCAATAAAAGTCGTTCTTAATTCTTCCGTCTAAAGATAAGCGTACCATTCGGATATTAAAGGAATTGGATTCCGCATTTTCTTGTGACCGGTATTGGTATTGAGTCATACCATATCCAGAAAGTTTAACATTGTTGAGCCATGTTGGCATTTTGGTCTGAGCACCTGACGAGATAGCAGTCGCTACAATCAGGGTTGTGATAAAACCTCTTTTCATAGATTGAAATCGTTAGATATTAAAATTTACAGTTTGCAAAACTAATATATTTTTTCGATTCGTGACATTTTTTTTGTTAAAATATACACTTTCCATCATTTTTGTGTTGAATAGGAAGGAATGAACTGACTGAATTTTTTGTAGAGAAAGGATAGCTTCGTTGAAATTCTGAAGTAAGTATATTTTAATAGCAATTATTATTTAAATTATTTGTCAAATTCAAAAAATAGAGCTATTTTTGCCGTTGTTTACAAACATATAATCAAACCGTATGAAGAATTTCTTGGTCTCGGTGATTACACTTTGTGTAATTCTACTTTTGGGAAGTTGTGCCAGTGGAAAGAAAGTTCCCTATTTCCAAAATATCGATGAAATTAGTTTAGCAGGGTCTAAAGGCCTCTATGATGCCAAAATTATGCCAAAAGACATGCTTACCATTACTGTAAGTACTACCGATCCGGCTGCTGCGGCACCCTTTAATCTATCGGTTGGTTCTTCGGTAGGGGGACAAGGACAGTTGTCTTCTGGTGCAGGAAATCTCCAAGGATATTTGGTTGACAATGACGGCAACATCAATTTTCCCGTCATAGGCAGACTTCATGTGCAGGGACTGACGAAGACTCAATGTCAGGACTTGGTGCATAAAAAGTTGTTACCTTATATGGCTGCAACAGAAAATCCTATTGTTACGGTAAGAATGTCAAGCTACCGAGTGACTGTCACGGGAGAGGTAAACAGACCAGGAGTTATCCCTGTGTCTACAGAAAAGATGAGTGTCATCGAGGCATTGGCGCAAGCAGGAGATTTAACCGTTTACGGTAAGCGCGATAACATTATGTTGATACGTGAGGATGAGACAGGACAAAAAAGCATGGTCCGGCTGAATTTGAATGATGCTAACTTGCTTAACTCTCCTTATTATTATTTACAACAAAACGATATTCTATACGTTGAACCCAACAACGTGAAAGCCAGAAACTCAGGTATCGGTCCTTCAACCTCTTTATGGTTCTCCTTTGTGGGCATAGTTACTTCAGTAGCATCACTCCTGTTCAATGTATTAAGATAATTGGTGAAACGAGAAAAATGTTGAAATATAAGAATGAAGAATAGCAGAATATAATTTTGGTATTCTTCATTTTTTTACTTTATATATATTACCCAACTTCGTTGAAAGAGGTGAAAATACGAACTTTAGGGAAAAAAACGACAAACGATAGATGGAACCTTTAAAGCATGAGTGTGGTGTTGCAATGATTCGATTGCTCAAACCCTTAGAATATTATCAAAAGAAATATGGTACATGGCAATATGCGCTCAACAAATTGTATCTCATGATGGAGAAACAGCACAATCGAGGACAAGAGGGTGCAGGTATGGCATGTATTAAATTGGGTTCAGAGCCTGGCTATGAACACATGTTTAGAGAGCGAGCAGAAGGGAAAAATGCTATCACCGAGATTTTTGGACATGTTAGAAAGCAGTTTAAGGATGCTTCTGCAGCGCAATTGTCAGACATGGATTACATCAAGAAAGAGCTCCCTTTCGCCGGTGAATTGTATATGGGGCACCTCCGTTATTCGACAACAGGCAAAAAAGGATTGTCTTATGTTCATCCTTTCATGCGTCGCAATAATTGGCGAGCCAAGAATCTATGTCTATGCGGCAACTTTAATATGACCAATATTGATGTCATTTTCGAGAAACTAAAGCAGCAAGGACAGTGTCCACGTATCTATAGTGACAGCTATTTGATGTTGGAGTACATGGGCCATCGATTGGACAGAGAGGTGGAACGCAATTATGCCAATGCGAAAGCGCAAGGACTTGAAAACATGGATATAACGCATTACATTGAAAATAATGTGAAGATGAGTAATGTGTTGAAAACAACTATGGCAGATTTTGACGGAGGATATGTGGTTTGTGGCATTACAGGCTCTGGCGAAATGTTCTCCATGCGTGACCCTTGGGGCATTAGACCCGCCTTTTATTATAAGAATGAAGAGGTAGTTGTATTGGCAAGCGAACGCCCTGTATTGCAGACAACTTTCGATTTGAGCTGTGATGATATACAAGAGTTGCAGCCAGGACAAGCCTTGTTGGTGAAGAGAAACGGTGATTGTTCTATCGAAAAGATTCTTGACCAGTGTGGAAATTCGCCCTGTTCTTTTGAACGAATATATTTCAGTCGTGGTTCTGACCGCGACATCTATAAGGAGCGTAAAAAGTTAGGCGAACAGTTGACGCCGGCGGTTCTTCGGGCTATTGACAACGATATTAAGCACACAGTGTTTTCTTTTATTCCAAATACTGCCGAAGTAGCTTTCTATGGCTTGCTTCAAGGTTTTAAGAAATACGTACACCAAGATAAAATAAAGAAAATACAGAATTTAGGTCATATCCCCACCCAAGCAGAGTTAGAAGATATCTTATCCGAATCAGTGCGAATGGAGAAAGTAGCTTGGAAGGATATCAAATTGCGAACGTTTATTACGGAGGGTAACTCAAGAAACGATCTTGCCTCTCACGTGTACGATATTACGTACGAGAGCTTGGTTCCTTATCAAGATAATTTGGTAATTATTGATGATAGTATTGTGCGAGGCACAACCTTAAAGGAAAGTATTCTTCGAATATTAGACCGCTTACACCCTAAAAAGATAGTCATTGTCTCCAGTGCTCCACAAATTCGTTATCCTGATTATTATGGCATAGATATGTCCAGTTTGGATGAATTTTGTGTTTTTCGCGCAGCTATTCAGTTGTTGAAAGACGAAGGAAGGGAAGAGGAAATCACCGAGATTTATCGTGCCTGTTTAGGAGAAATGCAGAAGCCTGTTGAAGAAATGCGTAACTGTGTCAGAGATGTTTATGACGCTTTTTCAGTCGAGGAAATCAATAAAAAGATAGTAGAGATGCTTCGCCCAAAGGGAGTTACCACTCCTATCGAGTTGGTGTTTCAATCAATTGACGGATTGCACACTGCCATTCCAAACCATCGAGGGGATTGGTACTTCACAGGTAAATATCCAACACCTAATGGAATGAAACTTTGCAATCAGGCTTTCATCAATTACTACGAAAAGAATTATCAGCAGAAATAAAGAAAACCAAAGCAAATGAAGTTGACTTAATGTTTGCTGAAGTATCGCATATAGCTACCATAATGATAAAATGCTCAATATAATGAAGAATGTAACGCTTGTATTATCTGATGGAACTCGTTTTCACGGGAAGTCCTTCGGATATGATGCACCAGTTGCCGGAGAGGTTGTTTTTAATACAGCAATGATGGGTTATCCAGAAAGTTTGACCGATCCCTCGTACGAAGGACAGCTTTTGACACTCACATTTCCATTGATTGGAAACTATGGTGTGCCACCTTTTTCTATTCAGGAAAATAAGATTCCTACATTCATGGAAAGTGAGAGAATCCATGTCTCAGGTCTTATCGTGTCTGATTACAGTCAGTTTTATAGCCATTGGAATGCCGTTGAAAGCTTGGCTGACTGGTTAAAGCGAGAGAAAGTACCTGGCATCACAGGTATAGATACTCGCCAATTAACCAAAGTATTGCGAGAACATGGCGTTATGATGGGGAAGATATTGTTTGATGATGAACCAAACAACATTCCTGAAGCGAACTATGAAGGCGTGAACTTTGTTGATAAGGTTAGTTGTAAAGAGATTATTCACTACAATGAGGGGGCAGGTAAAAAAGTTGTCTTAGTTGATTGTGGTGTAAAAGCAAATATCATCAGATGCTTGTTGGAACGAGGGGTAGAAGTTATCCGAGTTCCTTGGAACTATGATTATACAGACATGGACTTCGATGGATTATTCTTAGGGAATGGTCCTGGCGACCCTAATATGTGCGATGAGGCTGTGGAAATTCTCAAAAAACAAATGAGCAAGTCCACAAAACCTATCTGTGGTATCTGCATGGGAAACCAACTGTTGGCAAAAGCCAGTGGAGCCAGTATATATAAGTTAAAGTATGGACATCGTTCGCACAATCAACCCGTGAGATTAGTGGGTACGAATCACTGCTACATTACCAGTCAAAATCATGGATATGCTGTGAATGGAAAGACCTTAGGCAGTGACTGGGAAGAATTATTTGTGAACATGAATGATGGAAGTAACGAGGGGATTCGCCACAAAACCAATCCTTGGTTCTCATCACAGTTCCATCCTGAGGCATGTTCGGGACCCGTGGATACGGAGTTTATGTTTGATAAGTTTATAGAAACATTAAAGTAAGAGACATGAAAGACGAAAATATAAAAAAGGTACTATTACTGGGTTCTGGCGCTTTGAAGATTGGCGAAGCCGGCGAGTTTGATTATTCTGGTTCGCAAGCATTAAAGGCTCTTCGTGAAGAGGGTATCCAAACGGTACTCATTAATCCTAATATTGCCACGGTGCAAACCTCAGAAGGGGTTGCCGATAAAATTTATTTCTTGCCAGTTCAACCCTATTTTGTGGAGCGTGTCATCGAAAAAGAGCATCCTGATGGCATCTTGTTGTCTTTTGGTGGACAGACTGCATTGAACTGTGGAGTAGAACTTTATAAGAAAGGAATCTTAGAAAAGCACCATGTTCGTGTTCTCGGAACTCCTGTGCAAGCGATTATTGACACCGAAGATCGTGAGTTGTTTGTAGAGAAACTCAACGAAATTGATGTAAAAACCATTAAGAGTGAGGCATGTGAAAACATCGAACAGGCACGGCATGCAGCGAAGACATTAGGTTATCCTGTTATTATTCGAGCCGCATACGCATTAGGTGGATTAGGTAGTGGGTTCTGTGATAATGAAGAAGAACTGAACAAACTTGCGGAAAAAGCTTTTGCCTTCTCTCCGCAGGTATTGGTAGAGAAGAGCTTAAAGGGCTGGAAAGAGATAGAATATGAAGTGGTTCGCGACCGTTATGACAACTGTATCACGGTTTGTAACATGGAAAATTTCGACCCATTAGGCATCCATACGGGTGAATCTATCGTGATTGCTCCGTCGCAAACGTTGACCAATAGTGAGTATCACAAGCTCCGTGCTTTGTCAATCAAGATTATTCGACACATTGGTATTATTGGCGAATGTAATGTACAATATGCTTTCGATCCAGAAAGTGAAGATTACAGGGTTATTGAAGTGAATGCACGTCTCAGCAGAAGTTCTGCCTTGGCAAGCAAAGCCACTGGTTATCCTTTGGCTTTTGTCGCTGCTAAACTGGGCATGGGCTATGGACTTTTCGACCTCAAAAATTCAGTCACTAAAACAACCAGTGCGTTCTTCGAGCCTGCACTCGACTATGTAGTATGTAAAATTCCACGTTGGGATTTATCTAAGTTCCGTGGGGTAGACAAGGAGTTGGGGTCTTCGATGAAGTCGGTTGGTGAGGTGATGGCAATTGGTCGTAACTTTGAAGAAGCGATACAGAAAGGTCTTCGTATGATAGGGCAGGGCATGCACGGCTTTGTGGAAAACAAAGAATTGGAAATAGAGAATATAGATGTTGCCTTGCGTGAACCTACCGATAAGCGTGTCTTCATCATTTCCAAAGCCATGCACAAAGGCTATACGGTGGATCAGATTCACGAATTGACGAAAATAGATAAGTGGTTCCTCCAAAAACTGAAGCATATCATCGATATAGATGAAGCGTTGAAGAGTTGTACCAGTATCAACGTGCTGGATAAAACCTTGTTGCGTAATGCAAAAGTGTACGGTTTCACCGATTTCCAAATCGCACGTGCCGTTGGTTTGGAAGATGAAATGGCAAACATGCACCAAGCCATGTTGGTGGTGAGAAATCTTCGCAAGCAGTATGGCATATTGCCTGTTGTGAAACAGATTGACACGTTGGCTGCCGAATATCCAGCTCAAACAAACTATCTCTATATGACCTATTCTGGTGTGAGCCATGATATAAGCTACGAACAGGACAAGCGTTCCATCGTTGTGCTTGGTTCTGGGGCTTATCGCATCGGTAGTTCGGTGGAGTTTGACTGGTGTGGTGTTCAGGCTTTGCACACCATACGTCGTGAGGGATACCGCTCTGTAATGATTAATTATAACCCAGAAACGGTGTCTACAGATTACGATATGTGCGACCGCCTGTACTTTGATGAACTGACTTTTGAACGAGTAATGGACATCATCGACTTAGAAATGCCGCATGGAGTCATCGTATCAACGGGTGGACAGATACCTAACAACCTCGCTATGAGGCTCGACGAGCAGCATGTTCCTATTCTTGGAACAGCGGCAAGAGATATTGACAACGCAGAAGATAGGGCTAAATTCTCGTCTTTGTTGAATGAGCTTGGCATCAATCAACCCGAGTGGAGAGCCCTCACTTCGATGGATGATATCAATGAGTTTGTCGAAAGAGTAGGCTTCCCCGTCTTGGTTCGTCCGTCTTATGTCCTTTCTGGGGCTGCCATGAACGTATGTTCTAATAAGGAAGAGTTAGAGAGATTTCTCAAGTTGGCAGCGAATGTCAGTGAAGACCACCCCGTTGTGGTGTCTAAATTTATAGAGTATGCCAAAGAAATAGAAATGGATGCTGTTGCGATGAATGGGGAGATTATGGCTTATGCCATCTCCGAACACATTGAGTTTGCAGGCGTTCATTCAGGAGATGCAACCATTCAGTTCCCGCCTCAAAAGCTATATGTAGAAACAGTGAGGAGGATTAAACGAATCAGTCGGCAAATTGCGAAGGCGCTGCACATCAACGGACCTTTCAATATTCAGTTCATGGCTCGTGAAAATGACATCTTAGTCATTGAATGTAACTTGCGCGCATCGCGTTCTTTCCCATTTGTTAGCAAGGTGTTGAAGCTCAATCTAATTGATTTGGCAACAAAAATCATGTTGGGAGCCAATGTGGAAAAACCTCAAAAGAATCTGTTTGATTTAGATTATGTAGGTATCAAGGCTTCTCAATTCTCATTTAATCGCTTGCAAAAGGCGGACCCTGTCTTGGGTGTCGATATGTCTTCTACCGGCGAGGTGGGCTGTTTGGGCGATGATACCAATCAGGCACTGCTCAAAAGTATGTTGAGTGTGGGACATCGCATCCCTCAACATTCCGTATTGTTGTCGACAGGAGGCGCCAAGCAGAAAGCAGAAATGCTGGATGCTGCCAAGATGTTGAAGGCTCATGGCTATGAGTTGTATGCCACAGGTGGCACAAGTCAGTATCTAAGTGATAACGGTATTGCAAACACCACAGTGTATTGGCCCAGTGAAGAGGGAAAGGAGCCACAAGCACTTTCGCTACTTCATGAGAAAAAAATTGATATGGTGGTGAATATCCCCAAGGACTTGTCGCCTCGTGAGTTGACCAATGGTTATAAAATTCGGCGAGCTGCTATCGACTTAAATGTTCCTTTGATTACCAATAGTCGATTGGCAAGTGCTTTTATTTCAGCCTTTTGCACACTCAGCTTGGATGATATTGATATCAAAGCTTGGGACGAATATAAATAGATACGCTGCGTAAACATCTAATTGTTCGAAGCGACCATTCGATATTGTTGCGATGAGAGGATGTAGACTGAATGGATGACACCGTGTTGTTGTTCATCATCTACATCCTCTCATTTGTTGAAGTCTAATGAATATGAGTTGGCAGTCCTTTGGTAGACAACTCTTGCTTAGCATCTTGACTGTTCAAGTAAGGACACAAAAAAACCATTACTCCCGAAAGAGTAATGGTTGTTCTCTCAATTTTTGTTCGTATTGATTACTGAGCGTTAGCTACTGAATCAACAGCACCTGTAACTGAGTCAACAGTTGCTGCAGCAGCAGAGTCAGCTGCTACCATAGCAGAGTCTACTACAGAGTCAGCTGTTGCTTCCAAAGAGTCAACAGCAGCGTCTGTTTGACTTGTTTTGTTACCACAAGATGCGAATGAGATAGCTGCTACAGCTACGAACATTAAAACTAATTTCTTCATTTCTTTGCTTTTTTAATCTGTAAAACAATCATTTGTTTATTAAAACATTGCAAAGGTAAGGTTTTTTTTGATACGTGATACAGCTTTTTGTGATTTTTTTTCTTTTTAACTGTAACTTTTTTGTAACATACTATCTACCAATCAGTTGCAGCGAGTAAAAATATGTTAAATATTTGTTTCTTTTGTTTGTCTCTACTCATTTTAGCGTTATATCAACGATTCTTTTGTGCAAATTCACCGCTTGTTGGTGTTCTTTTTGTGGATATATGGCGCTATTTCTTTGTGTCAACAGTCTTATAACTGTGAATTTTCCATCCTAACGCAATGCTTCAAGGGATATATATAAGGTGTACTTCTTTTTGCGCTTTTATTTATAAATCGCTTTCTGGCACATTGAACGTGCTGATGTTCATATCTCCCTTTTCTAACCCCAATTTTAGCCATTTCATTCGTTGAGCACTTGTGCCATGCGTGAACGATTCTGGTTGGACATAGCCTTGTGCTTTCTTTTGAAGGTAGTTGTCTCCAATCTTTTCGGCACAATTGATCGCCTCTTCAATATCTCCATCTTCTAACGAATTATACTCGGCATCATCGTGATGCGCCCACACACCAGCATAGTAATCTGCTAACAGTTCCAGTCGTACACTAATGCGATTGGCGTCAACCTTATTCGAGCGACTCATTTGTTGATGTGCCTCGCCAAGCGTCCCCAACAAATATTCTACATGATGTCCAACCTCATGCGCAATGACATAAGCATAGGCAAAATCTCCACTGGCACCGAGTTGCTGCTTCATGCTGGTAAAGAAAGATAGGTCGATGTATAACTTTTGGTCGCCCGAGCAATAAAATGGACCAGCAGCAGAAGAGGCGGAACCGCACGCACTATTCACTCTGTCGGTGAAAAGCACCAATGTCGGTGGGGTATAGGTACGTCCCATTTCCTGAAACACTTTACTCCAAACATCCTCAGTACTTGCCAAGATTTGTCTTGAAAACTTTGCCAGCTCTTCCTCCTCAGCAGTAAATTCTCTCTGTTGTGGAGCAACTTCTTCGCGAAGGGTATTGAGTCCACCTTGTTGAATCACATTTCCCACAATGTCACCAATGCCACCACCCTGCATAAGGGTGAATAAAGCGATTAACACAATACCTCCGATACCTCCAATACCAGCCTTGGTTCTTGTACTCATTCCTCTTCGGTCTTCCACATTATTGCTTTCTCTGCGTCCTTTTAATTTCATTGTATTTTATTTTTTATAGCCTTACCTTCTAAAATATTTCTACAAATATACGCATTTATTTGCTTTTTGGGTTCAATTTAGGGAAAAAATAAGCTCACCGCTCATGGCACTTTCATTTATAAAAGGTGGCTCCTTCTTGGCAAAGACGTACGTTACTTTTGTCTTGAAATTTTACCAAAAATCGACCATTGAAAATCTTCAAAATAGAAAATTTTAATAGGCAAATGTGCTACAAAAATGGGCTGATTTGAGCAAAATAAATGCCTTTTTAAGTTGAAACATTGATTTAACGGTCTTGGAAACATATATTAGAGGTGTTATCTACATGTCACAGCAGCCTTGAAGCATGCAAATAGCAGGCTTATCTCAATGGGTTAGTCGCCAAGAAAGGGTAAAATTAAGAATAAAAAACAGGTGTGTGAGCGTAATATCATCAATATCAAACAGTTATGAACCTTGCTCATTTTTCGCGTATTTGCGACCCACTTTGAAGTTGGTGATTTTCTTGCGAGTTTTGAGAGGCACTTTGTAAAGAAAATTCAGCATTTATTTTCGTTCCATGCAGCGTGCTGCCAATATTACAACTGCAATTTTTTGGCGGTAATTTGATGTTGGAATTTCGTGCTTCAATCAAAGAGCAGTGAGCAACTACGGTGTTCTTTTGTCTCAGAAATATGGAATAACAATGGAAAAGTTGACCAATCGTTCTTTGAGAGATTTGAACAGAATGGGCTCATTATCAATCGCTTCAGCGCTGATTGTGGGGTAAGGGGACATTGTAGGCAGAAGTGGGTGCTTCAAGTTCAAATTATCTGCAAATTCAGTAATGAGAGGACGTGTAAACGCAATAAGGACGTTCAAGGGCTTAGTTGCGGATTTGAGGATTATCAATCTCCCAATCATTTACCAAGATTTAATTACATTCTGAATTGTAGAAGGAGTTGCGAGATTAAGGAATAAGTAAAATTATTTTAATTGATTATTTTCTTTCCATTTTCGAATGCGTTCAAAATCAATGATAAGTTGACTATGTTCTCTGTCTATCCATATATCAAGTCGAACAAGAAAAGAATAACGATCTAAAGATTTAGAATAGAATTCCACAAGCTGATTCTTGAAGTCATATTCTTTGATAAAGTGAAGAATATTCTCAAAAGGAACATATTTGGGTTTAACTTGGTACGTGGTGTCCACAAGCCCCCTACTGTTCACAACAAAACCAATTGTCACAGTATCAGACACATAAACAAGTTCATCAACAAGTTTCTCTATTATGAAGTGAGCCAGCAAACTTGTAAACTTTTTCTTCCTTTTATTATATTCTTCCCACTTCTCCTCTGGTGGAAACTCCAAACTGAATTGTGGTTTTCTTATTAAAGTATAATCTATAGAGTCACAAGGACGTATTATTTCATTTAGAACTTTTGAAAACGACGGGAAGGCCAAATAAATAAAGATGGCTACTAATATTATTCTTTTCATTCCTTAATTATTATTTTAGAATCCTAGGTGCAGTAATCGTACTTTCTTCCAGGAGATATGCATCTCCACTTTTTAACGGTGCTCCTCTTCTTATGCCATCCCACCCAATTGCATATGTTTGAATAATATTTTGAAATGGGTCGTCAGGGGAAAGAAAAGTATTTCTTGGATGCGTATGTTACATTTTAAGCACTTCATATTGTTCATTTAGTCCTAAATCTAAGAATGGCTTATGGGTATCTTTATATTTTTTTGCACTTATTCTATCCTTAATTCCGCAACACTATTATAAATTAAACTTCTCAAGTACCTGAGCAACAAAAAGTTGCTCAGGATTTTGCCATGTCAGAATTTTCACTTATCTTAGTGTTGCAAAAAAAACAAGAGAATCCGATGATAGACATGGCGAAGATACAAATTAAATCTGAGAGACTCACTCCTTTTGGGGGGATTATTTTCAATCATGGAGCAATTTGACTCCACATTATCTGCAAATTCAGCAATGAGAGGACGTGTAAACGCAATAAGGACGTTCAAGGGCTTAGTTGCGGATTTGAGGTTAATGAAATACTCTTTTGAAGTGCTAATTTCTGTAACATCTCTAAAGGTAACTATTCAGCAATCAATATTTATTGAGTAATGTTGAGAATCAGCGAGTTACAAGAATAAATACATGAGAATTTTGGCAAATAGTATCATTTTTGAGTATTCTACTATAATAGTAAGTCTGCAAGTTGCTGATATTCAATGCCTATGATTGCTGAATAGTTACCATTCTTTTCCCTGAATTGCAAATTCATCAATTTTAATTCAATTTGTAAAATCTAACCGTACATAAAACGCTGATACAAAATTTATTGGTCTGTTATTTAACTTTGCAGGATTAAACTTAATAGTTAAGATTATTTTTTTTACATCATTCCAGGCAACTATATTGTCAGCAAAACTTTGTTTATTTAACAGTCTTATTTTTTTTACAACACCTGATTTGTTTATTTTTATTGTAACCAGGAAACGAAAAGATGTTCCATCATATCTCATAATTGGTAAATTATGTTCAATATATTGGCTTAGTGCTTTTTCAATTAAATGTCTGTTTTGGGAAGAGTTAAGAGTGAAAATACTATCATTTAACACGTACGAGGGCAATTGTAAACTGTCACTATCATTCCTTGCTGTAGTTGATAGGTTTAATGCCCATATGCTTATCAACAAAACAAGAAGTCTCTGCTTAAAAATTATCATTTGTTTCATTTGCTCTTTCTTTTAACCAAATTTCCAACTTCTGATTATCTGTATTTCTATCTGTACCATGTGTAGAGTCCCATCCCATCAGCATAAAAAGGATATGTCCGTAGAGTTCATGAGTAGTAGCTATTGCTCCATTCTTATAGGTTGCTTTATTGTTAAACATTGATGAATTTATCTGAATCTGATAGTTTTCATTTGGAGAGAACTGTTGTTGGTCATTCGAAAGCTTATTTCTATTTAGTTTATCCCATTGCGTAAATTGGTGACTCTTTGGAGCCAGACTTATCCCTGTTCCTCCCTGAGTCACCCATTCTGCCTTGTTACCCAAATTATCATCAGGGAAAAATTCTGTAGGTCCAAAATTTATTAAGTCAGTAGAGGGAGAGCCACTTGCATTAACTGCATTTGGCTTATCCGTAATAGAGAATTCTACAGTTCTAGAATCAGACACAATATTATACAACGCTTGATAATTTCCACTGATATTTCCATTCATAGTACTTAAACCTTTTTCTAAGAATTTTAAATCAATATAACCATCTTGTAGTCTCACATAAGATCTTAAACTTTGCGGAAGAGTTGATTGAATGGTTGCTAAACTCATAGTAATATTGCTAGTTAGCGCAAGCTTTCTTCCATCAGAATCTATCGCATTCACAGGATTATTCCCGCAAGACGCATACGGACTGACATCATAGTATTTCTCTGTGAGCGGATCCATGCACATCCATCTTGCCAATGCCGCATCATAGTGGCGGGCTCCATAGTCGTACCAATCCAAGCCGTGCATGCGATCGAGCTCCTTACCGTTGTATTTGTAAGGCTGCATCTCACCACCACTACTTTCACCCATCAATCCACCGAAAGCATAGTAGTGGTTTATCTGTTCCACGGCGCTATTTTCTTGTACTACCATGCGGTTGTTGCCCAAATGGTCTTGTAGGAAGTAATGGTACAAAGGTGGCTCACCACCAGAGTTTAAGGTGATATATCCCACATCAGTGAGTATTTTGCTCAATTTTCCATTCTCGTAAATCATGTTTCCACAATAATCGGTTTTCAAAGTCATGGCCACATTAGTCGCTTGCGGAGGGACGATGCTTCCCATCGGCACCATCAGGTTGATTTTTTGAGGTAGTATACGTCACGCTCAACTTCTTTCCCTCCGCATCATACCCGTATTCAGCCATGTGCCCTTCGCTGAACTGCAGCTTTGATGGTAAATAAAAAATGTCCAAACTGATAATTGATTACTTAAATTAATCGAATCCAATCAATTCCTACTACAAAACTAATTACTAAACAACAAAACAACCCCACCGTTGATTGTAAACGAGCAGTAGCA
>NZ_QFFX01000023.1:0-46194 GCF_023522295.1 Prevotella sp. TCVGH
CCAAATTTATTTAGTTATGTTTTGTTAATCAACTCGCTCATTTTCAAACAATTATGTGATTATTAACAGAGTATTGATTTATAGAACCAGCCTTCTGTCATTTATCTCTTTTGTAATTTTACTAATGTCTTTTTGGCTCTATTTTTTTTCTTTGAACCAATTCTCTACGAAGAGACAATGATTGATAACGTAGGACAGTTACGGACAAGGAACTATCACAAAAACTACACGCATCCCTTAACAAAACAGTTCATTCTGCTTGTTGATGTGGCTTATCGCCCTTCAATTGATGATAATCATCCAACAAGTATCTGCGTGACACCACCACCGTGACAATGACAGAAATTATCGAAGCACTAAACATGGCTATCAACAATACCAACTGGAAAGCCAAGGCAGTAAAAACGCCTGCGCCTGCTAACATCATACTCCACAAAATAATAGGAGACACGCCTATTAACATCCGCCCCATAGTGGAGATGTTAAGAAGCGTTGCTCGCTCTATGGTGCGTCGAAACAAATAGCCAAGAGCCTGAGAATGTTTCATGCCATTCCCTAATAGATAATGGTAGAGCTGGCTGTGATGACGCAATCCCATGAAATAAATGTGTAACGCCTGACTGTTCACTTGTATCAAATGCCCCGTCAACAAACCGACAACAGGAATAAGGAAACGAACTTCCAGTGGATTTCTTACACCCACAACAAGCCACAAAACATAAAGCCCAACCACCAAGACGCCTGTGAACGTACCAGCCATTACGGGTACAAACAACTGCCGAATAGGTAATTTAGCACGTCTCACCGTGAGTATCGCACCTATCGTCACCATGAGCAAAGCGAACAAAAGGGTTATGCCCCACTGGTTCAGTGCCATCACTTCATACAGCAGAAATCCTAAGACAAGGAGTAGCCCCATCATCCTTACGGTGGCTCTCACTGTCTTTGTGAGTAAGGTAGAATGATATAGGTACAACACATAACACGGGATAAGCAACAGCAAAAATCCCCACACATATTGCATGAACGTGATTTCCATTTCTTTACTTTGTTAATTTTACTATTACATCAGCCACCTGAGCACTCTCCTCGTCCATGGTAGTGAAACATACGATGCTATCTTCTGAGCTCAAACTTTTTATATACGAGGTAACAATCTTCAAACTTTCCTCTGTTTGATACAAAGTTGGCTGATTCATAAGAATTATTTTTCGGTCTAATATTCCTGCCACCGATAGTACGATGCGTTGCTGAACATCAGTAGGGAGAGACTCCCATACTGCATCATAACAACTTCTCTCAATGGCTAAAGCTTCCCATTCTTTCCAAAGTGCTTTCTTCTGCTCTTTCATCACTGACAGAGAATTACCCATGAGCGTGCGCAAGAGTTTGGATACCTGCATGTTTCCAAATGCAAAATTTGCAGGTACATACGCTATCTTCTGCCTGAAAAAGGGTGCGGAGAGTGGCATTATTTCTTCACCGTCGATGGATACATACCCCTTATTCAAAGGAAGAAAGCCCAAAAAGGCGTGTACCAAGGCAGTCAATGCCTCACTGTTACATCCCACAATAGCTGTTATTTGTCCTTCTCTTGCCATAAAAGAACAATTCTCGAGCAGTGTCTTCCCTGCTATGGTGATGGTGGCATCTTTGATTTCTATCATACATTGGCAAATTTACACAAAAAAAACAAACTGATAGTCAACTAACTTACAAAAACGATATGAATCTTTCTTTTCTGTGTGAATATCGGTGTGAATAATTGGAGGAACGCTGCATGGAAGGAAATAAAATGCTGAATTTTCTTTACAAAGTGCCTCTCATAACTCGCGTGAAAACAACTAACGCCAAAGTTGGTCACAAATACGCGAGAAATGAACGACCTTCATAACACATTGATATTGATAACGTTACGCTTATTTTTTCTCTTTTCATTCTATTTTTTACCATTTCTTGCAGATTAAAGAATTGAGATAAGCTTACTATTTGCATGCTTTAAGCCGGCTGAAGCATGTGAATAACACCTCTAATGTGTGTTTCCAAGACCGTTAAATCAATGTTCCGACTTGAAAAGACATCTATTCTGTTAAAATCAGCCCATTTTTGCATGTCGTTTGCCTATTAATTTTTTCTATTTCGCAGATTTTAGATGGTCGTTTTTTGGTAAAATGATAGGACAAAAACAACGTATTTCATTACTAAATAATAAAATTAAAGAAGACGATTCTTTTCGGTATGAGTATTCGTGTAAATATAATGCACCAAACATAGGTTTTTGAAGAAATCGCACCACAACTCATTTTTTTCATGTATATTTGTAACAATTATTAAAAGCATACTTTATCTGTAAATGGATTTAGAAGACGTAAAATACTACCTGCCAGCCGAATGGGAGCCGCAAAAAGCAGTGCAATTGACATGGCCACATGCCCATACCGATTGGCAACCCTATTTGCAAGACATCATTGACACCGAAATACAACTGGCAAGGGTGATTGCAAAATATCAGGAGGTGCTCATTGTCACACAAGATGTGGCAGAGACGAAACGCCACTTCTCGGCTGAGGAAAGGCAACGAATTAGGTTCGTAGAATGCCCTCTCAATGACACTTGGGCTCGCGACCATGGCTTCATCACCTTACTGTCCAAAGACGGCAAAGCAGCTCCCCTACTCTTAGATTTTCAATTTAACGGTTGGGGAAACAAGTTTGAAGCTTCCAAGGACAATCTGATTAACAGGCAGTTGGTAGCGCAAAACGCAGTAACAGGCGAATATGTAGATTACAACGACTTTGTTTTGGAGGGCGGTTCCATAGAAAGCGACGGCAAGGGAACCATCCTGACCACCAGTCTCTGCTTGCTCGCTCCAAACAGAAACCAACCGCTGACAAAGCAAGAAATAGAACGAAAGTTGCTCAACAGATTGCACGCCAACCGCATTTTATGGATAGACTACGGAAAGTTGGTGGGTGATGACACGGATGGACACATAGACACCACCGTGCGCTTTGCCCTAGATGACACCTTATTATATATAGGTACCGATGACGAGGAGGACGTGCAATACAACGACTTCAAAAAAATGGAACAACAGTTGAAAACTTTCCGAACGATTGATAGAAAGCCTTATCGGCTACTGAGACTCCCTATTCCCCAGCCTATTTTCTACCAAGGTGAACGTCTGCCAGCCACTTACGCCAACTTCGTTGTCATTAATGGGGCGGTGATAGTCCCGACCTATCAACAAGATGAACTAGACAGGCAAGCACTCGACATCATTGGGACAGCCTTCCCCCACCGTGACATCTTTCCTTTAGATGCCACGACGGTTATCAAGCAACATGGTTCGCTGCACTGTCTTACCATGCAATATCCAGAAAATTTTGAACATGAAGCATAGTCTACTCGTAAACTTGTAAACTCATAAACTAAAAAACTCATAAACTAAAAAACATGCACGAAATAAGAATAGGATTATTACAATTGCGGAACACCGAATGTGTAGACGATAACAAAAAGAAAATAGCCGAGAATATCACCGACTTGGCGCAGCGTGGCGCACAGCTCATCGTACTGCAAGAGTTGCACAATTCGCTCTACTTCTGTCAGGTGGAAGATGTCAACAACTTCGATTTGGCAGAACCGATACCTGGTCCATCAACCGAGTATTATGGCAAACTCGCTCAACAATTAGGTGTCGTCATCGTTACCTCCTTATTTGAGAAACGAGCTCCCGGCCTGTATCACAACACGGCTGTAGTGATTGAGAAAGACGGAACTATCGCTGGTAAATACCGCAAGATGCACATACCTGACGACCCCGCTTACTATGAAAAGTTTTATTTCACTCCTGGAGATTTAGGTTTCCACCCTATTGACACCTCCGTAGGACGCTTAGGTGTATTGGTATGTTGGGATCAATGGTATCCCGAGGCAGCCCGACTCATGGCATTGCAAGGAGCACAACTCCTCATCTATCCCACAGCCATTGGTTACGAAAGCAGCGATGACGAAGATGAGCAACAACGACAACGCAACGCATGGATGACCGTTCAACGAGGGCATGCAGTAGCCAATGGGCTGCCAGTCATCACTGTCAATCGAGTTGGACACGAAGACGACCCTTCTGGACAAACCAATGGCATTAACTTTTGGGGTAGTTCGTTTGTGGCTGGTCCACAAGGAGAACTGTATTATCAGGCATGTGATGACGATGAAGAAAGCGTGGTGATAGACATCGACCTAGACCATAGCGAACAAGTACGCCGCTGGTGGCCATTCTTACGAGACCGACGGATTGATAACTATCAGGACATCTTGAAAAGATATATCGATAATTAGAGAATTTCAGCTAATTCCCTAATTATCAACACAGTCATTTGTACTGGACAATGCAATGACGAAGTAAAGAAAAAAGGGGCTACGCCAAGCAGCGCACCCCTTGATACGGTTTAAGTCAAGCTTCCTTTTTATTCCTTTCGTTCATATCAATTATTGAGAGCCCATCTCAGTTTTAATACAGGTATATGAATTGAAAAGAGGAAGAAGTATCTAACAATAGCGATGTGACGAGACTGTTATATTTCCCAACCAATAGCACTCGCACCGAGTACTGCAGCTGAAGAACCGTCTAAGCCACTGATTAAGAACTTTGCCTTATCCTTATAAATCTTCAATACATTTTTATCATAGCTTTCTTTGAGCGGCTTCATGAGCAAATCGCCAGCCTTGGTAAGTCCACCAAAGAAGATGAAGGCCTCTGGAGAACTGAATGCGGCAAAATTAGCACAAGCCTCGCCTAACATCTCTCCAGTAGTCTGATAAACATGTTGTGCGAGCTTGTCTCCTTTTTCTGCTGCGATGCTAACATCTAAAGAAGTAATATCTTCCAATATCATCTCGCGCAACGAAGAAGGTTCTTCGGTGGTCTCTAACAATTCACGAGCTGTTCGAGCAACGCCTGTTGCCGAGCAATACGCCTCAAGACAACCGTTACGTCCACAGCCACAAGAACGTCCGTCCTCACGACGTACCACTACATGTCCTAACTCTCCTGCAAAGCCATCGCTTCCATAAACAAGCTGCCCATTGACAACAATTCCAGAACCTACTCCTGTACCCAAAGTAATCACGATAAAATTTTTCATACCACGAGCCACACCATAGGTCATTTCGCCAATGGCAGCAGCATTGGCATCGTTGGTCAAAGCTACAGGAATGCCTAATTTCTCGGAAAACATCTTCGCCAAAGGTACTACCCCATTATGTCCCCAGCTCAAATTAGGCGCAAACTCAATAGTACCATTATAATAGTTACCATTGGGAGCACCAATACCCATAGCCTTGATAGTGTCGATACCGCCCACTTGGTCGATGATGAGCTGCAAAGCCTCTACGGAAGCTGCTACATAATCATTTACATCTTCATAACCTTGTGTCTTAATTGAAGTCGTAGCCTTAATGTCTCCACGACTATCTACTATACCAAAAACGGAGTTTGTTCCGCCTAAGTCCAAACCGATAACATACGGCTTTAATTTAGATAATGATTTCATTTTAGATATTGTTTTAATTTAGAAGTTAACGTATTAATGAATTTTTTCGTCCACGAGCAGAAGCGTCAATAATACTCCTTAAAAGTCTCCAGTTTGATAACATTCAAATAGAAATAATTTACTAAATACACATCAACGCTTCATGAATTGAACAAATCGATTACGCAAAGTTATTAAAAATATAACTTCAACCAAAGTTTTAATCTATAAATTTGTCCATATCGCATAATTTTTGCAATTTTGCATACCGTATGCCGTTTGAATTTCATATTGATATCATTGACCAGATATGGAAAGGAGTAATCATTGGAGTGATTGCATCAGGACTAATGGGGCCCGTGGGTGTTCTGTGCATCCAACGAACCCTGAATAAAGGACGATGGTACGGATTTGTTACAGGTGTAGGGGCGGCTTGTTCCGATATTATCTATGCACTGTTAACGGGGCTTGGAATGAGTTTCGTCTTAGACTTGATTACCAATCCGAAGAATATGTTTATCTTACAAATATCAGGAAGTCTGTTATTACTGCTATTTGGGATTTATAGTTTTAGAAATAACCCTACGAACCACATGCACGTTAGTGGCACGAAAAAAGGAACATATACCTACAATGGCATTACGGCATTTTGGCTTACATTTCTGAATCCACTCATCATTTTATTGCTTATCGCCATGTTCGCGCAATTTAACTTCGTGATTCCTAACCACCCTATTGAGATGTGTAGCGGATATCTTGGAATCTTTGGTGGTGCCGTATTATGGTGGTATGGGCTGACTTGGCTAATAGATAAAATACGAGGGAAGTTCGATACGAACGGCATCATCATCATCAATAAAATCATTGGAACCATTGTTATCCTGTGTTCATTGGTGATTCTCATCGGTACTGTTTTCAATTTGTATACGGTACATTATTAGCAACACTTGCGATTCAAGGTATCCTTGTTAAAGGAGTGTACATCTACGTAAGACAGGGGCGACAATTGGAATACTAAAAAACTTCATACAACGTGTATATATCTCAACAATTACGCAAAAAGAACATTGCCGAATATCTTTTGTATATGTGGCAAATAGAGGATCTCATAAGAGCCTACGACTGCTCATTGGCTCGAATCCGAAGAGAGTATATTTCTCAATTTGACTATTCTGACGAACAGAAAGATGAAATGACTGATTGGTATGGCAATTTGATTAGAATGATGAACGAAGAGGGGAAACGAGAAAAAGGGCATCTCCAAATTAACGAAATCATTCTACAAGATTTGATTGACTTACACAGTCAGCTACTTCAAAGCACGAACTTTCCTTTTTACAACTCAGAATATTATAAGGTACTGCCGTTCATTGTCGAATTACGACAAAAAGGAGCAAAGGACCAGCATGAAATATTAGTGTGCCTAAATGCACTATACGGTGTCATGCTTCTACGTTTACAACACAAAGAGATAACACCAGAAACAGCCCATGCCATTGAAGAAATAACCACTTTCATCGGGATGCTGTCCGATTATTATATCAAAGACAAGAATCATGGAATTCAATTTGAGGAGGAATAATTTATGAATATACTTATCACAGGTTGCAACGGACAATTGGGACGCGAGATGCAACGGCTTGAAAAGCAGATGAAAGAACACCAATGGTGGAATACAGACGTAGAGGAGTTGGATATCACTGACCAAAAAGCCATTGAAGAGTTTGTGACTACTCACGAGATAGACGGAATAGTGAACTGTGCAGCCTATACCGCTGTCGACAAAGCGGAGGAAAACAAACAATTGGCAACTGCACTAAACGCTGAAGCTCCCGCCTATTTGGCAGCAGCCATAGGCAAAAGAAAAGGGTGGATAATACAAATCAGTACAGATTATATATTTGACGGAACGCAACATACTCCCTATACAGAAATCGATACCCCGTGCCCTAACAGTGTGTATGGCGCAACAAAATTGGCAGGAGAAGTAGCTGTTAGGCAAATTTGTCCTGAGCATGTCATCATTCGAACGGCATGGCTCTACTCCATTCATGGACATAACTTTGTAAAAACCATGATTAAATTAGGCAAGGAAAAGTCGGAGCTGGGCGTCATCTTCGACCAAATAGGAACACCGACCTATGCAGGAGATTTGGCTCAAGCCATCATGACAATCATCAAGAAGGGCATTGTTCCTGGCACCTATCACTATTCCAACGAAGGTGTCATTAGTTGGTATGACTTCACAAAAGCCATTCATCGGTTGGCAGGCATTACCAGGTGTCACGTAAAGCCATTACACACAGCAGACTATCCAACAGCTGCCAAACGTCCACATTACAGTGTGTTGGACAAAACGAAAATAAAAACAACTTACGATATTGAAATACCTTATTGGGAAGAGAGTTTAGCAAAGATGATAGAGGAAAGCTAAATCATATAAGGTGGATTCTTCGACCTGCCACCTTGTACTTCATCCTTTTTCAATTAACAATAAAAACAAACACATCAACGGAATACAACATGAATGAAATACAACGTCGTCGAACCTTTGCCATCATTTCACATCCAGATGCAGGAAAAACGACACTTACTGAAAAATTCCTGCTCTTTGGAGGTCAAATACAAGTTGCTGGAGCCGTCAAGAGTCATAAAATAAAGAAGACAGCTACCAGTGACTGGATGGACATTGAAAAGCAACGTGGAATATCAGTGTCTACGTCGGTCATGGAGTTCGACTACCAAGGCTATAAGATTAACATTTTGGACACTCCAGGACACCAAGACTTTGCAGAAGACACATATCGCACACTTACGGCTGTAGATTCTGCTATTATTGTGGTCGACTCTGCAAAAGGAGTGGAAGCCCAAACACGCAAGCTGATGGAAGTTTGTAGGATGCGCCAAACGCCAGTGATTATCTTTATTAACAAAATGGACCGTGAAGGTCGTGACCCTTTCGATGTACTTGACGAACTGGAACAAGAGTTACAAATTAAAGTGCGCCCTTTGAGTTGGCCTATCGGGCAAGGAGTTCGCTTCAAAGGGGTGTACAACATCTATGAACAACAATTAAATTTGTTCACTCCGAACAAACAACGTGTCACCGAGAAGGTTGAGGTAGATGTTGAGAGTGAAGAGTTAGAGAAAAAGGTTGGCGAAAAAGAAGCTCATCGTTTACGTGAAGACCTTGAACTGGTGAATGGCGTTTATCCAACTTTTGATCAAGAATCCTACCGTGCAGCAGAAGTGGCGCCCGTCTTCTTTGGGTCAGCACTAAACAATTTTGGCGTCCAAGAACTATTGAATTGCTTTGTAGAAATTGCACCAAGTCCTCGCCCCACCTTAGCTGAAGAGAGATTGGTACATCCAGAGGAGCCTAAGTTTACTGGCTTTATCTTTAAGATTACTGCCAACATAGACCCTAACCATCGCTCCTGCATCGCTTTCTGCAAAGTATGCTCTGGAAAGTTTGTTCGCAACCAGCCCTATCTTCATGTACGCAATGGGAAAACGGTCAGGTTTAGTTCACCTACTCAATTCATGGCGCAACGTAAGAGTACCATTGAAGAAGCCTATCCTGGTGACATTGTTGGCTTGCCAGATAATAACATCTTCAAAATTGGAGATACACTCACTGAAGGCGAAATGATTCATTTTAAGGGACTACCTTCGTTCTCACCAGAAATGTTCAAATACATCGAAAATGATGACCCCATGAAATCTAAGCAACTCAACAAGGGTATTGAACAACTCATGGACGAAGGCGTTGCCCAGCTATTCATCAACCAGTTTAACCAACGAAAAGTTATCGGCACCGTGGGACAACTTCAATTTGAAGTTATCCAATACCGATTAGAGAATGAATATAATGCGAAATGCAAATGGGAACCTGTTCATTTGTATAAAGCGTGCTGGATAGAATCGGACAATGAAGAAGAACTGGAAAACTTCAAGAGAAGGAAATACCAATATATGGCAAAAGACCGAGAGGGAAGAGATGTCTTCCTTGCTGACTCCCAATATGTTTTATCAATGGCGCAGCAAGATTTCGAACATATTAAATTTCACTTTACCAGTGAATTTTAAGACATTCATATCATCAGATAATCAAGAGGTATAAAGAACTTCCTCCATACTCTTTGTGATTTCTGAAATAAATCTATAAAATAAATCGACCGTACTTTAAGTAACAAATACGGTCGATTTATTTTATAGATGATAACCAAAGATGCGGTTATTTGGCGTATGCTACACTCCTTGTCTCGCGGATAACAGTAATCTTAACTTGTCCTGGATACGTCATTTCATTTTGAATCTTTGTAGCAATCTCATCCGACAACTTTAAGGTCTCCGCATCATCCATTTTGTCTGCTCCCACAATGACACGAAGCTCTCTACCAGCCTGAATAGCATAAGTTTTGGTTACGCCAGGGTAACTCATCGCAATTGCCTCAAGATCGTTCAAGCGTTTGATATAAGCCTCTACAATTTCTCGACGTGCACCTGGACGAGCTCCAGATATGGCATCACAAACTTGAACAATGGGTGCCAACAACGTTTGCATCTCTACCTCATCATGATGAGCTGCAATAGCATTGACTATCTCTGGTTTTTCCTTGAACTTCTCTGCTATCTTGCCTCCATAAAGAGCATGTGGCAACTCACTCTCCTCGTCAGGCACTTTTCCTATATCGTGCAAAAGTCCTGCACGTTTTGCTTTTTTAGGATTCAAACCCAACTCAGCTGCCATGACCGCACAAAGGTTTGCTGTCTCACGCGCATGCTGTAATAAATTCTGTCCATAGCTTGAACGATACTTCATTTTTCCAACAATTCGCACCAATTCGGGATGAAGTCCATGGATACCCAAGTCTATCACTGTCCGCTTACCAGTTTCGATAATTTCATTATCAAGTTGTTTCTTCACCTTTGCCACCACTTCTTCAATTCGAGCAGGATGTATACGTCCATCCGCTACCAATTGATGAAGTGCCAAACGACAAATCTCACGTCGTACAGGGTCGAATGCGGAAATGACAATAGCCTCTGGTGTATCATCTACAACAATCTCAACCCCTGTAGCAGCTTCTAAAGCACGAATGTTTCGGCCTTCTCTTCCAATAATACGACCTTTGACCTCATCATTATCGATGTGGAAAACACTGACAGAGTTTTCGATAGCTGTTTCAGTGGCAACGCGTTGAATTGTCTGGATAACTATTTTCTTAGCTTCTTGATTGGCATTCAGTTTCGCTTCGTCCATTATCTCGTTAATATAACTGGCAGCATCTGTTTTCGCCTCATCCTTTAAGCTTTCCACTAATCTTCGCTTTGCTTCTTCTGCAGTAAGCCCAGACAGTTCTTCGAGTTTCTCACGTTCTTGTAACTGAAGTTTATCAAGGTCGGCTTGTTTGATTTCCAACAATTTCTTTTCGTTGTCTATACGCTGTTGCTGTCTATCAACTTCTTGTTTGCGACGAGCCAATTCTTCTTGTCGCTGATTTAAGCCAAGCTCTTTCTGTTTGAGTTTATTCTCACTCTGTTGGATTTTCTGATTACGACTTTGAACTTCTTTTTCAAGTTCAGACTTCTTATTCAAGAACTTTTCTTTAACCTCCAGCAGTTTCTTTTCTTTGAGAACCTCTGCTTCTTTATTTGCAGCCGCTATTATCTCATTGTATTTCTTCTTAACAACGTATTGATAAACTGCATAGCCTATTGCGCCAATGACGGCAATGGCTATTATCATTGTGATAATTGTACCCATATTATATAATATAAATTTAATTTCATTTCTAAACTTTACCGTGGAAATGAAAAATCAGATTGGTAGCAGATTGATTTCCATACAATCAATGCAGGCTCTACTTCAAAAAAGTAAAAGACAAATAGGCAGCCTCTCAGTTATTCATCCAGCAATTCTTCGATTCAATCAAGGAATTTGCTTCTTGAATGCCTCTTCAATCTCGGTCGTTAATTGTGCCATCATTTCATGAAAAGGCTTCACGTCATTGCGTCCAGACTCTTTCTCATATCTTAACGCAATATCGATCAGTGCCATATAGAGTATTTCTTTCTCACTCCTTTTGGTCTTAAAAAGTGAGGAGTACGTATTTACAGTGTCCGTAATGAGTTTTGCTGCCTGGCGATAATATTCTTCATCATCCCTCAGAACAGTTACGCTCATGTCTGTATCGTAAACATGTAATCTTATTTGTAGCTTATCTCTATTGTCTCCTGCCATCACTCCGACTATTTTCCACTCAGTAGTGTGATACATTTATTAACATCCCTGATGAGCTTGGATAATTTCTTCTTCGCGACATCCATATCCACATTAGAAACTTGAATCATCCTTGCCATCTTGAGACTATTGTAATTCTGTTTTGCTTGTTCCAGCTGTGCTTCGAGTTCTTTTATCTTCGCATTCTGCTCATCCACCATTTCGTACAAGCCATCATTCTCCTGTTTCATTTCTTGATATTGGAGAATCATTTGCCTGACACGTGTGGTGAAAAGCGATAAAGTCTTCTCGTTCGCATTCATAGATTTACAATTTGGTTACAAATTTAACTTAATAAATTGATAATCACAAATTATCCATCATATTTTTTGCGCTTTACTTTAGCACAGAGCATTGCAAAAGTGAATTTATAAAAGTCATTGATACTGAAAAACAAATGTTATTTCTGCTCATTATCAGCGGGTTTTGGCTCTTTCTTTGCCAACATCACCAATTGATATACGAAGTCAGTAACCCACTTTTGCGAAAACCCTAAACGGTTGTTATACTTTCTAATGGTGACAACCGCTTTCATTGCAGCAGCATCTGTATAATCGTTCTTAGTGAAAATATCGTTAACGGTCTTCTCAGTCATAGTATAAATAGCACTCTTAAAGATTGAAGGAACTCGTAACTTAAACTTCATCAGATTACCTATCAGCATCATTAGCTCCTGTGTAAACCCTTGAAATTGCAAAAGGTAAGTCTGAACATCTTCCATTCTGCGACAGTTACGACGGATACTCTGATCAATCTCCTTACAGAAATTGTCGTTTGTCTTGTAGATATCTTTCAGCATTTTCTTACAATGTACTTTTTCACCAACACCTAATTTGTTATTCACTGTTGGGACTTTTAGTGTTGTCTTGAACGTGCGCAAGTCAGGTAACATTTTCAAATTGTTAATTCCCAATTGCGCTGCCATTGCAGACTGAAAGTAAACCCTAATCAGTGTCATGTAGTCTTCCATGCCACCAGTTTTCTCTTGTTTGCCCTTTTTGTCAAAGATATTTGATAAAAATTTCATCATGATAATGTAACATAATATTTTTCTTCGCATGAGATTATCTCACGGAATGCTCCACAAAGTTACGACAAAACAATAAAAATACAAAACAAAATCAACAATTTCAGGTTTCTCACTTTCCCTATTCAATTATTATTTATATCTTTGTGCCATATATGTGCGCAACGGCACGCAAGATTGGAATGCCATGCCCTGATTGAGTCAAGTCGCACAACTCCAAGTTTATGTAAAGTTGCCGTTGATGAAGTTGTACACTACATTATTCTTAGCGTATAGGTAAATAAAAGAACCAAGTTTTACATTCATGAAAGGAATTATTTTAGCAGGCGGTTCAGGGACACGTTTGTATCCCATTACGAAGGGTATCAGCAAACAATTGATACCTATCTTCGATAAGCCCATGATATATTATCCCATATCTGTACTAATGTTGGCTGGTATTCGTGAAATTCTGATTATATCAACTCCATTTGATTTACCTGGTTTTAAGCGACTGTTGGGAGATGGACAAGACTTAGGAGTGAAGTTTACCTATGCGGAACAACCAAGTCCCGATGGCTTAGCGCAAGCATTTATCATTGGTGAAGAATTTATCGGCAATGAATCTGTTTGTCTGGTCTTGGGAGACAACATCTTTTATGGTTCAGGTTTTTCATCCCTCCTCCACACGGCTGTTGCAGATGCAGAAAAAGAAAATAAGGCAACTGTTTTTGGCTATTATGTCAATGACCCCGAACGATATGGTGTCGTAGAATTCAATCAGGAAGGAAAATGTCTAAGTATTGAAGAAAAGCCAAAAGCCCCAAAAAGCAATTACGCTGTAGTAGGACTTTATTTTTATCCTAATTCAGTGATAGACATTGCCAAGCACATTCAACCAAGCGAACGTGGAGAGTTAGAAATTACCACCGTTAATCAAATCTATCTTGAAAGACAACAACTAAAAGTACAGACATTGCAACGAGGCTTCGCATGGTTGGACACGGGCACTCATGACAGCTTGTCTGAAGCCAGCACATTCATAGAAGTTATTGAGAAGCGCCAAGGGTTGAAAGTAGCCTGCTTAGAAGAGATTGCTTTCAAAAAAGGTTGGATAGGAAAAGAACAACTCATTAAGATAGCTCAACCGATGAAGAAGAATTCTTATGGACAATATCTTCTTGAGCTAACACAAAATAAGAAATAGTTTGAAGCTATATAATAAGTAAGTATTTGGAATAGTAATGAAATAATCACATTTATTCAAATGGAAGATATCAAAAACCAAGAAGTGAAAAAGATTGATGAACAAGAAGAAAGTTCATTTTTTAATTTTGAAACCATTTATACAACTCTTGTTTTTAATTGGAAATGGTTTGTCTTATCCCTCATCATTTGCTTGGGACTTGCAGCAATATATCTAAGGTACACAACGCCTATCTATCAAGCAAATGCTAAAATGCTCATTAAAGAAGAGGATAATTACAGACGTGGCAGAAATAGCGCATTAAACACCTCGACTTTAGGAATGATGACCAACTCGGCAGGTATTGAAAATGAGATGGAAATTTTATCTTCCTTATCACTGGCAGAACAAGCTGTTAGAGACCTGAAGTTGTACACCATTTACACATCAGAAGGCAGAGTGAAAGATGTGTTGATGTATCAAAATCAACCCATTGATGTAGATATCGATCCTGCTCATCTTGACAAGCTATCCACAGCTATCAATTTGTATATACAACGAGAAGGTAATTCTTTTCATGTCACAGGAAATTACAATGCGACAGATGAGCAATCACAAAAGGCATATACAATTGACAAAACCATCAACAAACTTCCAGCAACCTTAGCTACCAAAGCGGGAATCTTAACATTCAACAGTAGAAACGCAGGTTCGTTAAAAGACGGTGAGAGTTTCAAAGTCAGTATTGTCTCTCCTAAAGCGATGGCTGCCAAATTCAAATCATCCTTTAATGTTGCGCAAAGTTCCAAAGGCAATAGCATTGCATTGCTCACACTGAGAGATGAAATTCCCTTTAGGGCAAAAGATTATTTACGGCAGATAGTTATTTGTTATAATCGACAGGCGAACATAGATAAAAACGAAATAGCTCGCAATACAGAAGCGTTCATCAATAGCAGGTTAGAGAAGATTAGTGCAGAGCTCGGAGCTACTGAGGGTGCATTAGAAAGCTATAAGAAACGCAACAGAATGGTCAACCAAGAAATGAATGCTGCACAGGCAATGGACAATGCCAACGCATACGATCAGAAGTTAGCCGAAGCAAATACACAGGTGGCACTGCTTAACAGCGTTCAAGAAAGTATGGGGCGGCCAGGCGGAAAATACGAAACACTTCCTGCCAATGTAGGTATTTCAGACCCTACTGTAAACGGATTGATTAACAAGTATAATGAAATTGCTCTTCAGAGGAATAAACTTTTAAGGAGTGCTTCAGAGACTTCACCAACAGTTACACCGCTTACTTCTCAGCTGGATGATTTGAATAACAGTATTCATCGAGCTATGAACCAAGCAAAGAAAGGACTACAAATACAACGCAATAGCGTGGCTTCGCAATATGGTAAATACCAAGGACAAGTATCTCAGAGTCCTGAACAGGAGCGCATGCTTACCCAAATAGGACGCCAGCAAGATGTAAAATCAGGACTTTACCTTATGTTGTTACAAAAGCGAGAAGAGAACTCAATCTCATTGGCAGCCACCGCAGACAAGGGTACCTTGATTGACGAACCTGCAACTGGCGGACAAGTAAGTCCAAAACGTACGATGATATTCCTAATTGCGCTGCTCATAGCATTGGGTATTCCTTCTTTAATTCTGTTCTTGATACAATTCTTCCGCTATAAGATAGAGGGTCATGACGATGTCGCTAAACTAACCAAGTTGCCAATTTTAGCAGATGTGGCAGTTGCCAGTGAATCGGCTAAAACCAAAGCTGACATTGTGGTTCATGAGAACCAAAACAATCAGATGGAAGAAATATTCCGTAGCATGCGAACCAATTTGCAATTTATGATGAAAGAGAATGAAAAAGTCATCATGTTTACTTCTACCACATCGGGTGAAGGAAAAACTTTCAACGCCTCCAACCTTGCAGTTAGCTTCGCACTATTAGGTAAGAAAGTCATCTTGGTGGGTCTGGATATTCGTAAGCCACGTTTGGCAGAATTGTTCGAAATAGACGATCATCATCATGGTGTTACGATGCTATTGACCAAAGAGCAGCCTACTTGGGCAGAGATACAAAGCCAGATTTTACCTTCGGGTATTAATAACAACCTTGAATTACTGTTATCGGGTCCTGTACCGCCAAACCCTGCAGAACTGATAGCTCGGCCCTCTTTGCAGCTCATCATTGACCAACTGAAACAGCACTATGATTACATATTAATTGATACTGCTCCTGTTGGATTGGTGACAGACACACTCCAAATTGGACGTGTCGCTGATGCAACGGTCTACATGTGTCGTGCTGACTATACCCCTAAAGAGAGTTTCAATCTCATTAACACTCTTGCAAAAGAGAAGAAGCTTCCACAGATGTCCATTGTAATCAATGGCATTGATATGTCCAAGAAGAAGTATGGCTATTATTATGGCTATGGAAGGTATGGCAAATACGGAAAATATGGGCATTATAGCAAGCGTAGTTATGGTAATTATGGCAATTATGGAAGCTACGGTAACTATGCCAATAGCCATTACGGGGATAAAAACGACACTTCCATCAAACGATAGCGAGTTAAAAAATACGGCTTTTTAATTAACTTAAAGATTACTTTCATTAATATTTGATATCGCTTAAAGATTTGCACTATGACTATTGCAGTAGATTTCGATGGAACTATCGTTGAACATCGCTATCCAGAGATTGGCGAAGAACTACCTTTTGCAACGGAAACTCTGAAGATGTTGATAAAAGATCACCACCGATTAATCTTATGGAGTGTACGAGAGGGTAAGCTTCTGCAAGAGGCTATCGATTGGTGTAAAGAACGAGGAGTTGAGTTTTGGGCTGTCAATCGTGACTATCCCGAGGAAGATGGTACCAAGAATAATAATCACTTCTCGCGAAAACTGAAAGCAGACCTCTTTATTGACGATAGAAACGTTGGTGGATTACTCGATTGGGGACAAATATATCATATGATTCACGACCATAAAACGGTAAAAGACTTGATACGAGAAACTGTAAACCAACAGGTACTTGCAGCAGAACCACCAAAACGCAAAAGGCATTGGTGGAGTCGTTAGTCTTTTCCACAAAGACTTCAAGACATAAAGGCAATGCACGAACATACCTAATTCGTGTATTGTCTTTTTTTATCTCCCGTGGGTAATACTAATGAATGATTTGATAATTCCAGCCCACAAAGGGCATACATCCAAGCCTACAAACGCTTATCAATCACAAGAAGCTAAGTGCGGAATAATAGTAAAGCACGGTAGAAGCCGAGAAAAATAAAAATCCCGATGTGGTTTAATGACACATCGGGACACCTATAGATTTGCTTTACAGTGCAATTGGTATCAATATCTAATATTGGTTCACTGCAATTAAGCGTCTTCACCGCTTATTCAGCAGCTTTTTATTCTGCGGTTTTAGTATCGTCAGTTTCTTCAACAGAATCCTTCTGCTCAAGTTCTGCTGTCTCTACAGTGTCAACTGTCTTACCAGTCTCTTTCTCTGTATCAACATTGTCTGACTTCACTTCTGCCTTAGGAGCATTTTCTGCTACTACGGTAACAGGAACTTTCACTTCAACCTCTTTATGGAAGTGGATAGTAGCTTCATATTCTCCCACCTTCTTGATATCACGCATCGTGATAATCTTTCGGTCTACATCAAAGCCTTTCTTCTCTAATTCCTCAGCAACTGTCGCAGCAGTAACCGAACCATAAGTAACACCTGTTGCAGATACCTTTACAGAAATTTCCAATGCTACATTTTCCAACGCAGCAGCTTTCTTCTCTGCCTCTGCTTTCTTAGCTGCCAACTTATGAGCTTGTTGCTTCATATCTTCAGCAAGAACTTTCTTAGCCGATTCGGAAGCAATGACAGCCTTACCTTTAGGTATCAGGTAGTTACGACCATAACCACGTTTAACATCTACAATATCGTTCTTGTAACCAAGACCGATGATATCTTCTTTTAATATAATCTCCATTCTGTTTCCTCCTCTTAATTATTTCATCAAATCAGTTACATAAGGAAGCAGTGCTATCTGGCGGGCACGTTTTACAGCCTGTGCTACACGTCGCTGGTACTTTAATGAAGTTCCAGTAATACGACGAGGAAGAATTTTACCCTGTTCGTTCAAGAACTTTTTCAAGAATTCAGGATCCTTATAATCAATGTACTTGATGCCACTCTTTTTGAAACGGCAATACTTTTTCTTCTTGGTATCCACTGAAGGTGGAGTCAAATAACGAATTTCTGATTTATTCTCTGCCATAATTAAGCCTCCTTCTTGTTAGCATACTTCTGTTTTCTCTTCTCAGCATACTGTGCAGCATACTTGTCCAATTTAACAGTCATAAAACGGATTACTTTCTCGTCGCGGCGGAAGCCAACTTCGAGTGTGTCTACTAATGTTGGCTCACCTTTGAACTCAAACAAACAGTAGAAGCCTGAGTTCTTTTTCTGAATTTGATAAGCCAGTTTCTTAAGTCCCCAGGCCTCTTCATTCAGAATCTCGGCACCATTATCAGTAAGGAGAGTCTTGAATTTAGCGACCGTTTCCTTCATCTGTTCATCAGACAAAACGGGAGTCAAAATGAAAACGGTTTCGTAATGATTCATATTACTTCATTTATTAATAAATATTATTTTTGCAAAATGCGGTGCAAAGTTACCACTTTTTCGTAAGTCTACCAAATCTTTTTTGTACTTTTGCTGTCATGAAGAGGTATCTTAAGAAAATAAAAATAGCGCCAAGCTTCGGCTTATATTGTGTTTATACCGGAGTAGTTGTTTTTCTTCTCTCGTACATCACAGGTTGGTCTCGCTACAACTGGGTCTTATTTTTGGGACTATTTTTTGTGGTGTTGGGTATCGTTGCCTATACTTACTTATCAAGGAAACAAAACAAATATTAATTGTTCACTTCTCTTGTCACCAATAGCACAATAACACGCTATTTCCGCTTCATAAGTGTATTTGCCATAAAAAAGCGTCAATACTATTCTGCTTGAACAAAAGATTATTGCGAGCTTTATAAAACTATAATGATGTAGCGCCGCAAAACTGTCTGTTTTGGCAGTTAAAACAAACTGTTTTGGTGACCAAAATAGTCTATTTTACACGGTTCAGTCAACCCTACATGGACACAAATTGTAAAGCTAAGAACATCAGAGTCTATGGCTTCGTGCTGGAAGAAGAAGTAAAATAGGCATAAAATTTTATTCCATGCCTATTTTAATTTGCAGAAGTTGTTGATACAACAACCTTATACGAGCTTATCAATCCTCTTCGGGAGTAATCAATTTATACCCTTTACCATGAATGTTGATAATCTCTATTTGGTCATCATCTTTCAAGTGTTTGCGCAGCTTTGTAATATAAACGTCCATGGAGCGTGCATTAAAGTAGTTGTCATCAATCCAAATGGTTTTCAAAGCAAAGTCGCGTTGCAATATTTCATTGGCATGAGAGCAAAGTAATGATAACAATTCATTTTCTTTGGTTGTCAACTTCGTTTGTTTATCTCCTATAGTCAACAACTGTTTTTGGGTATCGAAAACAAAGCGACCGATTTGGTAAACGGTTTTTTCCTTTGTCTTTTTGCCACGAACACGACGCAAGATGGCTTCAATGCGCAATACTAATTCCTCCATGGAGAAGGGTTTGGTAATATAATCGTCTGCTCCAATCTTGAAACCTTCGAGTATATCTTCTTTCAATACCTTGGCAGTAAGGAAGATGATAGGCATTTCCGCATTGGCTTGTCTTATCTCCTGCGCCAAAGTAAAACCGTCTTTTTTAGGCATCATGACATCCAACACACAAATGTCATATCTATCTTTCAAAAACTCTTTATATCCCTCTTCGCCGTCTGGACACAAGGTGGCAATATAACCTTTCGCTTGTAAATACTCTCTAAGAAGCATTCCTAAATTCTCATCGTCCTCACACAATAGGATTTTCAATTTCTCTTCCATAGTCTTATTTGTTTTAATGAATAATTATTAGTCTTTAATCACTGGGAGCTTAATCGTAAACGTGGTCCCATTTTTATATTCGCTGTCTACAGAGATGTCGCCTCCATGTAGATTGACGATCTTCTTCACATACGCCAATCCCAAGCCGAAGCCTTTCACATCATGAACATTACCTGTATGCACGCGATAGAACTTTTCAAATATTTTCCTTAAATTTTCCTTTTTAATACCCAAACCTGTGTCTCGAATGGACAAATACAAATATTCTTTGTCATTCCATGTCTTCAAGAAAATATTAAGTGGCTGATTGGGTTTTCCATATTTCACCGCATTGTCCATCAAGTTGAAAATAGCATTTTGAAAATGTACTTCGTCCACATAGATAGTAGAATCAACAGCGCCTATATCGGTATATATCTTTCCTCCCGTATGTTCAACACGCAAAGCAAAGGAGTGCGAGATGTTCTCTATCAGTTCGTTCAAGTCCAATTGTTTTTTCTTGAAAACGGCTTTCTTGCGATCGAACATTGACATTTGCAAAACTTTCTCAACCAAGAACCGAAGACGTTTAGTCTCATCTTGTATCACAGAACCGAGATGGTTCAGCATTGCCTCGCTTTTAGTCAGGCTCTTGTCATTCAACATCTGCGCTGCCAACGAGATACTGGCTATCGGTGTCTTCAGTTCATGCGTCATATTATTGATAAAGTCGTTCTTTATTTCGGTGTAACGCTTTTGCCTAAACACAATCACAATTGTAAAAATGAAAGTTATCAACAAAATCACAGTGAACACAATGGCGGGCATGATGAACCGAACAGAGGAAAAGATATAGCTGTTCATATCCGGGAAATGCAATCGCACCACGCCTGTCTTTGAAGCAGGGTCATTACGGAACAACACCTGTGAATAGGTGTACTCTTCGCCATCATCAGAATAATCAGAGCATCGATAAACCTCTCTCCCATCTTGGGTGGTCACTCTGAAATGATAAGGTATGTTGATTCCATTGTTCATTAACTCTGATTTCAAATCCTGATCAAGTAACTTAAAATTGATTCTTTCTTTCAAAGGCTTTTCAGAGGCTGAGTACAATATCGAATACACTACTTCATCTAAGAGTGCACGCTGATATACATAACGATTTTTCACTATCTCCTGCAAAGATTTTGTAGCTTCCGAAAGGGAGTTCTTGTCACTTTGCAATATCATCCCCTTAGGCATTTGAGACGGTTTTACCGTAATGGTTTTTAGCTCAAACGCTGAATACATCGTCCCATCTTTTCCCGTTACAGAGAATTGATGCGATTGCTGCAACGTTCCATCGGGCTTTCCCGAACGCGTTCCGATAGAGTCTTGAATGAAAGCACGGCGCTCTGTTTCATTGACATCTTTCTGTAAATATCGGAAAGTTTCGTTATATTCAAGATTACGCGCTGCTTGGTTCAAAGCTCTGTTGACAGACTCGTCAAACTGTTCTTTCTTCATGTCTGCCATTTCCTGAAAATATTTCAGCTGTAAAAATAGCAGCACAAGGAAAGAAACTCCCATGATGACCGAGATAATCCAAATCGTCCTCTTTTTCATATAGTACAAAGATAACAAATCTCTTAACTCATTAACAATATCATGTTAAATAAAAAGAGCAGTTTATAGTATATTAACCAAAAATGAAAGTATAGTTGTTTTAATGCAATTAAAGCGATGCATTTGTCACAAAAAAGATAGTAATTGGGAACAACTTACTACCTATTCAAAAAAAAGAGATGCACAAATTTAACATTCGTACATCTCCTTTACATTGTAATTTATTTTTAATCTTCGTCCGAAACTTTCTCTGCTTCGTGTTCAGCAATAAGCTGTGACTGCAAATCATTAGGTACAAGCTCGTAACTTGAGAACTTGGTTGTAAATGAAGCACGACCGCCCGTAATCGAACTTAAAGCTATCGAATAGTTGGAAAGTTCCTTTAGAGGTATCTTAGCAACCAGTTTTTGGTAACCAGCCTCACTATCCATGCCCATAATGAGCGCACGTCGACCTTGCAAATCACTCATCACATCACCCATATAGTCGCCAGGAACAAACACTTCCAAATCATAAATAGGCTCCAAAATCTTTGGTCCTGCATTTTTGAACGCATCGGCAAAGGCATGTCGTGCCGCCAAAGTAAAGGATAATTCATTGGAATCAACGGGGTGCATCTTACCGTCATAGACAACAACTCTAACGTCTCGGGCATAACTTCCTGTCAAAGGCCCTTGCTCCATACAGTCCATAACTCCTTTTTGGATGGCTGGAATGAAACGCAGGTCAATGGCACCACCGACAACGGAATTGATGAAAACCAGCTTTCCTCCCCATGGTAGGTCAACTTCTTCTTTACTCTTGATGTTCATCTTGAACTCTTGACCATTAAACTTGTAGTGAGTAGGATCTGGCATTCCCTCGGCATAAGGCTCAACAATCAAGTGAACTTCACCAAATTGTCCTGCTCCTCCCGACTGCTTCTTATGACGATATTCTGCTCGTGCTTGCTTGGTAATCGTCTCGCGATAAGGAATTTTCGGTTCAAAAAAGTTAATCGGAAGCTTGTCATTGTTTTCAAGACGCCACTTCAAAGTACGCAAATGGAACTCTCCCTGACCATGGACAATAGTTTGTCGCAACTCCTTAGATTGCTCCACTACCCAAGTGGGGTCTTCTTGACGCATCTTTAACAAGGCTGCCATGACCTTCTCCGTATCGCCAGCATTAACAGCTTTCACGGCTCTACTGTATTTTGAATTGGGATATTTAATGAAGTCAAATCGCCATTCGCAATCCTTCTCATTGAGTGTGTTTCCTGTTTTCACATCTTTTAGCTTCACCGTACAACCAATATCACCAGCATTTAGTTGGTCTACCGCAATACGATTAGAACCTGCACAGGCATACAATTGACCGATTCTCTCCCTCGATCCACGATCTGCATTGATGAGATCATCGCCCGATTTCACACTACCGCTCATTACTTTGAAATAAGATACTTCGCCAATGTGTGGTTCAAGACCCGTTTTGAAAAAATACAAAGAAGTGGGACCATCAGAATTTGGATCAATTTCCTCACCACGTGTATTATGGATTTTAGGCATCTCATTCACAAAAGGAACAACATTTCCCAAGAATTCCATCAAGCGACGAACTCCCTTGTCCTGCCCTGCACAAACACAGAATACGGGGAATATGCTTCTCGTCACTAAGCCTTTGCGAATACCTTCACGCAATTCATCTTCCGTTAAGCTTTCTGTATCAAAGAATTTCTCCATCAAACTCTCATCATTTTCGGCTGCTGCCTCGACAAGAGCTTTGTGCAATTCAAGGGCTTTCTCTTTCTCTTCTTCGGGTATCTCCTCAATAATTGGCATACCACCTTCTTCTTTCCAAGAATACTTCTTCATCAACAAAACATCGATAATCTCGTTGAAGTTTGAGCCAGTCTGTACAGGATATTGAATTTGAACACACTTGGAACCATAAATATCCTTCATGGAATTGATGACAACGTCAAAGTCACACTTGTCAGAATCAAGCTGATTGATCAAAAAGATAACAGGCTTTTTAAGCTTTTCGGTATATCTAAAGTTATTTTGCGTACCAACCTCTGGACCATACTGACCGTTAATCAAGATAACAGCCTGATCCGTAACGTTTAATGCAGTAATAGCTCCACCCACAAAGTCATCGGCTCCAGGACAGTCTATGATATTTAATTTCTTGTTATTCCATTCCACATGGAAAACTGTTGGAAATACAGAATATCCATATTCCTGCTCTACGGGGAAGTAATCGCTTACTGTATTTTTTGTTTCTACCGTACCACGGCGCTTAATAATGCCGCTTCCATACAACATACTCTCGGCAAGTGTGGTCTTGCCGCTACCCGCACTGCCAAGCAATGCAATGTTTTTGATTTCGTTTGTCTGATATACTCTCATATCGGTTATAGATTTAAAATGGTTAGTACTAAATGTTCAAAAGTTGTTGACGCCTAAATTACGCATTTTTTTAATAAGTTCCAAAAGTATTATCAGAAAATTAGTATTTTTGCAAATGTATTTGTTTAATCATGGCTGGCTTATATCTTCATATTCCTTTTTGTGCAAGTCGTTGCATCTATTGCGGTTTTTACTCAACCACAAACCTTTCTTTAAGGCAAAAATACGTTGATGCCCTCTGTCAAGAGTTACGACTGAGACGGGATTACCTTTCTGGTATAGAGACCAACCTTTCCGAAGACACCCATTTGATTCGAACAATATATATAGGTGGAGGTACGCCTTCACAACTCACTCCTGCACAACTTCAACAGATTTTTGAGGTAATTGCCAACATCTATTTTAATGGCAATCTGTCGACCATGCGTAGCCAATGCGAGGTAACTCTCGAATGTAATCCCGATGACATATCACCATCGTTCGTTGATTTTATCGAACAATCACCAATAAATCGAATTAGTATGGGGGTGCAAACGTTCTCCAATGCACAGTTGAACTTCCTTCACAGGAGGCATGAAGCAAAGGATGTAGCGACGGCTGTCCATCGATTAAGAGAAATAGGTGTGGATAATATCAGCATCGATTTGATGTTTGGGTTTCCCAACCAGTCGTTGGCTGCTTGGGAAAGAGACATTCTGCAAGCACTAGACTTAGGCGTTGAGCACATTTCCGCTTATAGCTTGATGTACGAAGAAGGCACACTACTCAACCAACTATTAAAAAGCAATAAGATTCATGAAATCGATGACGAACTTTCACTACAAATGTATCAAACGTTGGTTCATCATCTCAAAGCAGCTGGTTACGAACATTACGAGATTAGCAATTTTGCAAAACCAGGAAAACAAAGTCGCCACAATAGCAGCTACTGGCATGCCATTCCTTATTTGGGCATTGGTGCAGCGGCACATTCATATAACATTGAGTCGAGACAATGGAATGTTTCTGACTTAAAGACCTACATTTCAGCCATTGAACGAGGCAAGATTCCTGCAGAAAAGGAATGGTTGGATGCTGACACTCGCTACAATGACCTCGTGACTACTGCCCTAAGAACCTCGCAAGGTATTCGTCTCTCAACCCTCACCACTCGCTATCGAAGCTTTTTACTCCAACAGGCAAAAAGGTTTATTGACCGACATCTCATGGAAATAGAGAACGATTATATTCGTTTAACGGCAGAAGGAATTTATATCAGTGATGCCATTATGACTGATTTAATCTATGCTTAAATTCTTCGTAGGCTTGTTTTTTGACATCTTCCTCTACTTCTGACAGAGACCGATGCCCAGAAAGAGTTGCCTTGATCCAAACACATAGCAAAAAAGTGACGATGACAACAGCAGCCGATATCAGCCAATTCAATATTTCGTTCGCTCCAGCAACCAACTTGAAAGCGAGGATTCCGCAGACCAATGGCACAGCCCATAGTAGCCAATCAAAGCCTGTTCTCATCTTGTAGCTTTCTTCTATCTCTCTATATTCCTTGTTTTTAGACAAGAGTTCACGCCTATGTGACTGCCAATAAAGTTCAAACGCATCATCCTTCACGCATCTCCTCCTCTTTATCTTTAGGTAAAACCAAATTGAGTATTACACCCACGATAGCACTCAGTCCTATGCCACTCATTTTTGTAAGTTCACTTTCACCAGCTGGTAAATAGTAAAAGACCACCAAACTTGCCAAGATGCCACCGATGATACAGCAAAGAGCTCTCCAACGGTTTGATTTGAGCGAGTTTGCGTACATGAGACAAATCACCATTAAGACGCCTATCAAGATGCCACGGAGAGTGAAATCGAGTATAGCACCACCGATTCCCAATGTCAATATAACAGAAACAATGATGACATTCCTTTGATAATTCATGTCAACCTTATGTTGAATAAGATTCTGTACTCCTACACTCGCAATCGTACCAAAAAGCAATAGCATGATTCCCCCCAGTACTGCTTGTGGTATGCTCTGCAAAAGAGCACTCAATTTGCCAATCACTGAAAAGACAATAGCAGTGAGGGCTGAGATGCGTATCACTTGCGGATGGGTCACTTTTGTAATCTGCATCGCCCCTGTCACCTCCGAATAGGTGGTTACAGGAGGGCCGCCAAAGAAGCAAGCCGCCAAACATGCCAAGCCATCACCTAACATTGTGCGGTGCAAACCTGGCTCTTCAACAAAGTCTTTTCCTGCTACTGCTCCCACAACATACACATCGCCAATATGCTCAATGACAGGAGCAATGGCTACGGGTATCATATAGATAAAAGGTTTCCATGCAAATTCGGGCCAATGAAAGTTTGACAATGAACCAGGAAGTGCAAACCATGCTGCCGATTGTACTTTTGAAAAATCAACTTCACCCAATAGGGCTGCCACAATGAAACCAACGATGATTCCACACACGATAGGCACTAATTTGAGCAAACCCTTACCCAACATCAAGACAGTAATGGCGGTGACCAGAGCAACAAATGCTAATAACCAGTTTTCTTTCGCCATATTTACTGCCGAACCCGACAGCGACAGACCTATCAAGATAATCACAGGACCTATCACTACGGGTGGGAAAAGGCGATTCAGCAGTTTCCTTCCTTGCCATTTCACTAAGCCACTCATCAGAAAATAGACCAACGCCACACCCGCAATGCCTGCCAATGTCCCTGGCATGCCCCACATCTTGGAAGCTTCGATAATGGGAGCGATGAAAGCAAAACTTGAACCTAAGAAAATAGGCACTTTTCCTTTCGTTACCAAATGAAAGATAAAAGTACCTATACCTGCTGTAAACAAAGCCGTAGCAGGGTCAAGTCCTACCAATAAAGGAACCAAGACCGTTGCACCAAATGCCACGAAAAGGAATTGCACTCCCACAACACCTTTTCTAAAAGGAGTTAATTGTATGTTATTCATTCTGAGATACAAAAATACAAATAATTCCTTGATAATGCATAAATTTGATTTATTTATTGCCATTGTTTGAAAAAATGAATATCTTTGAACCGTTCTAACAAATCGTGTCACCATGTACACCTTATTATATATATTAGTACGGTGTGGCTTATCAATAACAATATACTCTATGAAACTAAGAAACATTTTTCTCATCATTCTCACTTTTTGTATGGGATTACCACTTGATGCACAAAACAACATTAAGCTCGTTGTCGGTTCTTATGCCAATGGAACAGGCAAAGGTATTTATTCGTTTGACTTCAACCAATCCACGGGCAAAGCTACCCCTATGGATACGTTAGAAGTCAGCAATCCTTCCTTCCTCACTCTCTCTTCAGATGGCGCAATGATCTATGCGGTGAGCGAAAATTCAGAGGACGCTGCGTCAGTCCATGCCATTACCTTTGACCAAGCAACAGGGCGTATGAAGTTACGTCAGAGTATGCCAACAAATGGTGCAGATCCTTGTTATGTGGAAACCAATGGCAACCTTCTCCTCACCGCCAATTATTCGGGTGGGTCTATGAGTGTGTTTCCCTTAAACATTGACGGGTCATTGGTACCCATGTCTCAACAATTCAAGGGGCATGCCAATGGGCCTGATGCGCAACGTCAAAATACGCCTCATATTCATTGTACTCGATTTCTACCCGACGGCAATGGCGTCTTAGCTACCGATTTTAGTGCAGACCAGATGTTAAGATTCGAACTTACAGACATGAAAGCTTTAGGAGATCAGAAGGTGACAGCACAACTCACCAATGGCTCTGGACCTCGTCATATTGCTTTTAGCACTGATAGCAGATTTGTTTATGTCATGAGTGAACTGTCGGGAGCCGTTACCGTTTATCAGTATAACTTCGGAAAGATGAAGAAAATTCAAGAGATATTGTCTGATGAAGTTGGCGCACGAGGAGGTGCAGACATTCATGTTTCGCCCGATGGACGTTTTCTTTACACGAGCAATCGATTGAAAAATGATGGCATCACTATATTTAAGATTGCCAACCGCACAGGGCTGTTGACCAAGGTGGGCTATCAACACACAAGCGTACATCCACGCCATTTCAATATCACCCCCAACGGTCGATTCTTGTTGTGCGCATGTCGAGACAGCAATGTCATACAAGTATTTCGCATCAACAGTGCCACAGGATTGCTCACTGATACGCATCAAGACATTTCGGTGGACAAGGCTTCGTGCGTACAGTTCTACCCTATCGTGATGCAACCCGACCTCAATGGCGATGGTGTATTTAGAGTGATAGAAGTAACCAAATAAGACATCTACCTTTTTTTCGTGTGACAGATGAATAAGCATACAGCGAAAAAATGCCAATTAAACAGTGTTTGTAAAATTGGTGGCGTGTAACTAATCACTGAAAATGAAGAAATATCGAAGCTGATGTAAACTAACTGATAATGAGGAGGAAATACATAAATCAGCATAATACTGCTCTATTTGTAAAGGGTAGAAGGATGCAGATTTAGGCAGAAGTTCAGTTACCAGAGTGTTACCTTATTTTGATGTAGGTAATGATGGTACAGCATTCGGTAACTGAATTATTTTCGCTCGTGTGGCTGTTGCTTTGGTCGGCAGTTTTCTGCGTAAGTGAGGAACGCTTTAATTCGGGTAATTTTGCCCACAAATATTAAAGCGTATGAAAACAGAGAAAATGAAGGTGTTGCTCTACCTTAAAAAGAGCGGTATAGGCAAATCAGGTAAAGCCCCGATTATGGGGCGGATAACACTTGGAAGGAGTATTGCGCAGTTCAGTTGTAAACTTTCCTGCAACCCCGACTTGTGGAATTCACGTGAGAGCAGGATGGACGGCAAGAGCCGTGAGGCGGTGGAGATTAACGGAAGGTTGGAGAACCTGTTACTTTCCATTCAATCTACCTATCAGTCGCTAATTGCCAAAGGACAGCCATTTGATGCAACCGATGTAAAGGAACAGTTTCAAGGCTGTGTACAGGCAAGATGTATGCTCATCGAAAGGTTGGATATGCTCATCAAGGAGAAAGAAAGCCATATCGGTATAGACATCAAGGAAGAGTCTATGTCCGCCTATCATTCCACTCGGAAACGATTACAGGAGTTCATTCAGAAGAAATACCATGTTTCGGACTTGGCTTTTTCGCAGCTCACAGAAAGCTTTATCTACGAATTGCAGACATTCTGTCTTGGCGAACTCGGTCATCAGCAAAGCACATTTTTCAGAGTTGCAGCAGATTTGAAGACCGTCTGTAGGCTGGCTTATCGTGAGGGACTGGCTGATACGCTTCTGTTTGATAAAGTCCATATAGAACGAGGAGACAAGAAAGCACCTAAAGCTCTTGACCAAGAAGCATTGGACAAGTTGAAGGCAATCTGCTTTGATGAGTTGGAAGAGGAAATGGAAACCGCTCGTGATGTGTTTCTCTTCGCCTGTTATACCGGTGCAGCCTATTGTGATTTGATGGAACTAAGCAAGAAGCATCTTGTCCGTGATGATGCAGGCAGTTTGTGGTTGAAGTTCAGCAGACAAAAGACAGGCGTACTTTGTCGTATCAAGTTATTGCCGGAAACTGTTCGGTTAATTGAGAAAATGTACAGCGATGAAAGGGAAGCACTACTGCCTTTCATAAAATATCCCACTTATCAGTCCTGTCTCAAAGCCTTGCGATTACGGGCAGGCATTTCTTTTCCCTTTACTACGCACACTGCAAGGCATACCTTTGCCACACTTATCACCTTGGAGCAGGGCGTTCCTATTGAAACGGTGAGCAAGATGCTCGGACATACGAACGTAAGTATGACCGAACGTTATGCGAAGGTTACACCGCAGAAACTCTTTGAGGAGTTTAACCGTTTCCTTTCTTTTACTGAAGATTTGCGTTTAACCATTTAACCAAGATTTTTTATGAGAAGTACATTCAAGATATTGTTTTACATCAACAAAAAGAAAATAAAAGCAGACGGCAAGACTGCTATTCACTGCCGTATCACCATAGACGGAAAGAGTACCGCCATTACCACAGGCGAGGAATGCAAATCCTCCGAGTGGAACAGCAGGAAAGGACTGACAACCGACAAGAAAACCAATCAAAGAATCGGCGAGTTCAAAGAACTTGTAGAAAAGACCTATCAGGAGATATTGATAAAGGACGGAGTGGTAAGCGTGGAACTGCTCAAGAACCGTTTGCAGGGGATAGCCACCATGCCGACAACACTCCTTGCCATGAGCAAGGCAGAACTGCAATCCGTTAAAGAGTGCGTGGGCAAATCGAGAGCTGAGGGAACCTATCAGAATCTTCTCTATTCAGATAAGTTACTTACGGAGTTTGTAAAGGATAAGGGAATGACGGATATAGTCATAGCCACTATAACGGAAGACTTGTTTGAAGAATACCGTTTCTATCTGAAAAAACGAGGCTTGGCAACAGCAACCATGAATCGCTATCTTTGTTGGCTGAGTAGGCTGATGTATCGTGCGGTCAGTCAAAGGCTCATTCGCTGTAATCCTTTTGAGAATGCCAAGTATGAGAAAGCGGAACAGAAGATAGGCTTTTTGCAAAAGAGCGAAGTATCTAAACTTATGGCACTGAGAGTACTTGATAAGGAAGCAGAACAAGCAAGACGGATGTTTATCTTCTCATGCTTTACGGGCTTGGCTATTGCTGATATGGAACATTTGCAATTGGGACACATTCAAACGGCAGCCGACGGACAGAAATATATCCGTAAAGAAAGGCAGAAGACAAAGGTGGAGTTTATTGTGCCCCTGCACCCGATAGCGGAGGCCGTCATCAATCAATGTAAGGAAGAACAACCCAGCATGAAAGAAATGCAGACGGTGAAAGAAAAAGGTGACGACTTTGTCTTTCACTGTAATTGTAGCCGTAGCGTGATGAGTGCAAAGCTAAGTATCGTGGGTAAGGCTTGCGGTATCAGAGAACGGTTGTCCTACCACATGGCGAGGCACACGTTCGGCACGATGAGTTTAAGTGCAGGAATACCCATCGAAAGCATTGCCAAGATGATGGGGCACGCCTCTATATCCAGTACTCAAATCTACGCACAGGTGACAGACAATAAGATTTCGGAGGATATGGACAGACTGATAAGGAAACATCAAAAAGAGGACACAAAGGAGAAAGCCGTATGAATGTCAATCACCATCAAACAAAAAGAGAGCGCAGCTATTTCGAGTGGAGCGACAATATGCAAATCACTCGCAAAGGCAAAGGCGAGATAGCCATGACAGAGAGCGAGCTCGTTGGTTTCTTCGGTGTAACGTGGCGAAAGCTCAATTATCGATTGCAACTTCTACTAAAAGTCTCTCCCCTGCAACCCGACGAAAGGGATACAGGGGAGCAGGAAGTCTACGTGAACGGACGGCTGCGAGGTCATGCCTTGCTTTATCCACTCACTATCATCATCGCTTTGTCTTATCAATTGGACAGCATGGAAGCCCACTTGTTCAGGAAACATATCTGGCAAGAGTTACAACACCCCACACCTATGGTAGAACAGATATTCCTATACGGAAGTGGCAGTATCAATTGATACACTTTTTTCTTTCACCGATATTATCTTACTACATTACTACAAGGAGGGATAATACGGTGAAAGAAAAAGGATTGGCATTGTGTAGTCAGAAAGGAGAAATCGCTATTACTACAACAAACTACAGTTTGCAACTTTTGCATCGAAAAGCAAGGCGATGCTTGTTTTATATTTCAAACTATTTGTATATCTTTGCAATATAACCGAAACTTTTAACGAGATGAGGGATATTAGAATTGAAAAGGGAATAAATAAAGACAATGCCTTGCTTTTATGTGAATGGTCCAATGAACAAGGAAAAGAGTTTCAGGAGCAATGGATGGGTCCCAAAATTTCTTACCCGCTGGACTATGATAAAATAAAGGACTTGGGAAATGCGTTTTCGATATTCAACCAAGGGGAATTTATCGGAATGATACAAGAAGTACGAATTGGCAAGGATAACATACACATAGGTAGATTTGTAATAGATCCCCGAAAAACAGGATTGGGCTTTGGGACTGAGGCCCTAAAAAGATTTGTAGATTTCATTCTTGAGGATGATAATATTAAAAGTATTTCCCTAACGGTCTTTGATTTCAACCAAAAAGCAAAGAGGATTTATGAGAAACTTGGGTTTGAAATCAATGAAGTAATTGAGACTCCAAGGCTGAAATACATTATGAAGAGATACAGGTAATTCCGAGTTTATCTAACTCAATGCGACAGAGTAGTTTTACTTCCCTTTCTTGATTTTATCCTAATTGTAAAACGAGGAACACAGGTGTATCCTGGTTCTTGCATTCCATGCTTCCTTATTTGTCTTATAATAATCTTCCATCGTTTGTTTCTTGTTAATTTACTATTTATTTTTCCTTTTCCCATCGTTGAAATTTGCCCATACAAAAGAATGCAGAAAACAAACTTAGCACGGTTAGAACAATGCCAATAACTGTCCATAAAACCATTTGGAAGGAAGATAGAACTGTGTTTTTTGAAAATTCAGCAAAAGCATAGATGCAATAAGGTAATGTTAGGAGGCTGGTAATGATAACCGGCACATATTTCCGATACACAATCCATTGCACGATATGTATTAATAGATGAACGGAATACCCTGCCAATGCAGCAAACCACCATTGATATTCTCCTGTCCAAACGGAACAAAACGAAACGACAGAAATAAGTATGAACTCGTGAGCAGTACCAATAACAATGGTGGAAATGGAATAATCGAAAACTCCTCGTCGGGTAAAGAACGATTCGATTTTAGGGAATCGTTTTCTCAATTCTTCCCTGTTTCTGTCAATCCAACGTCCAAACATAATAATTTCCTCGTATTCGTGAACCATGAATACGACAAGGAGAAGCATCATTATCAAGTTTATTCTTGTCATTTATTTCAAGTTACCGATGTTGTTTTTCCAATCCTCTAAAGTGATTTTGGTAAAATGTTCGGTGCGAGTGTCGTTCATCAATGGTACGGGTTTATTATGTTCGGTGTGATGGTATATGAACCCGTATTTCTCTTGTGCACGACGCGATTTTTCATTGCCGTTGTAATAACCGCACCAAACGGAAGAAAGATGCAAATCCTCGAAGGCGTGACGAAGTATTTCGCGTATGGCTTCGGGAATCAATCCTTGTCCCCAGTAGGGTTCACCAATCCAATAACCAATCTCGCATTCAGTGTCTGAAATCTTCACAGTGTGAATTTCGCTTCTTGCGGTCATTATTCCAATGCTGCCAATGGGTTCACTGGTTTCTTTCAATACAACTGCATATGTTTCTTCGCCCGAAAGGACGGTCTTGATTATTTCTCTACTATTTTCAACACTCGTGTGGAGAGGCCATCCTACAATCGGACCAACATTGGAGTTGTGGGCATAGCGATAAAGCTCCTCGGCATCATCTTCGTGCCAGGGGCGCAGCAGGAGGAGTTCTGCTTGTAGTTCCATATTTTACCTTCTGTTTGTACTCATCTACTTAACTTTTTATTCTTCGGTAGTTTTTGCGAAGTTTGCTCTATCTTTCTCTCGTCTCGCGTAACGTTGCGTTCCAATTTCTTAATATCTTCTGCGGGTGGAAGTTCTTCAGGTTTGATGCCGCGCTGCCCCAACATATCGCGCACACTTTGGTTGTTCTGTATGTGTTCCTTAGTAATGGGCTGTTCTCCTTGCAGGTCTTTATTTTCTACGTTGTAATTGGTCATTTCCGTAGCAAGGTTCTTGGCGGCTACGGTAAGTGTGGGCAGAAAGTCTGCCAACGGCCTGTTGGCTTCCACGCCCAGTCGGTTCTTCATATCTTCGGTGGTGTGTCCTCCGAAAAGTGCCGTGTCGCCTTTGGAGCGTATGCGCCCGAAGCCTTTGCCGTCAACGCCTCGCTGGTATATGTTCTGTAACAATTGATTTTCTGCCATTCTTAATTTATCGCGAGTTTTAAGCGAGACAGCAGGTTTAGTCGTTCTTCTATTAATTCTGCTTTTCGTGTTTGTACGGCAAAGTAGCTTTGGGCGAAGGCGATTTCTTCTTTCTTTGGGTCGCCGTTTTGAGCGATGAGGTAGCAGGCATAGCGGGTAAGCATAAAGTCGGATACTTCTCACTTGGCTCCACTACCTAATTCGACCATTTTCGTGACCTCACGAAAATGGTCATCAACGTTGATACCTTGCGCTTTACACGAATCTACTGCCCGTCGTATGGCAACGAGAAAGTTCTCCCAGCGCGCATAGCCCAATATCGTTTGCAATTCGCGTGCAAACCAAACTTCTACCTGTTCTTCGCTATCGCCGCTCTCAATGTATCTGACAATAGTATCGAACGATGATTTATATTGTAATATGCTATTCTTATCCATTGTCTTTTTCCTCAATCCATTTTGTATATTTACTATATTCAGTATCCAGCAAAGTTTTTTTATCTTCTTTGCTCATTATTCCTTTTTTAGCTTCTTCTCTCATTCCATACCATTCAATAGCCAGCCATGATTGCATTAGTGTTATGAACCTATCAATATCTTCTGTTTTATTCTCTACTTGGACTATTTTATCAATCATTTCAATAGCTTTCCTATCCCAATGCTTATTATCCTTATCAGCAGGATTCATCAACAATTTTAATTTATACGACAATTCTTTCAGTTTTTCATTGTCATTTCTTTCAGCAGTTACACAAAACTCTTCAACAGCTTTACGAAGTTCTGCCATATATTCCTTTCTAGCAATCGTTATGGTATTGATAAAAGTATTTTTACTTGACTGTTTTATAGTTGCGGAGATATTCATTGCACTAACAAAAACTGTAAGTATTCCTATTATTAAAGTTGCCCCTACTTGTCCTATTCCTACTTTTTCTGTTAAGAGAATCTCTATTCCTATTCCTAATAATGAAAGAATAGCTATTACAAAGAGTATATTTTGTACTTTTTCCCAGCGTATATTTTTAATTTTTATCCAGTCCATTTTCTATCCTTATAGTTCAATGTTAATCTCTATTTACTAACTTATTTACACTAATTTCTACTGCCTTAAAAGTATAGTTAAATCCATCTTGCTGTGCACCCTCTGGAAATTGTCTTATAGGACTTTTCAAAAAGTCTTATAGGATAATTTTACTACTCTGTAAGGTGCTGATTACCAATGAGTTACAGAGGTGTATTTTTGGCCTTGAGAACGGTGTCTCCGACACATGGAAAATATCCTTTTCGTATGCCGGAAACGCGCTTTCCATCGAGATATTTCTTCGCTTGAATTTTATACTTTATTTGCTGGTTTGCGATATGATTTCCTTTTTTTAGCATTTAAGATCGAGAAAATAGTGGCATAAAACTATTTTGGTATGACCTTTCCTATCATTTATTGATTTTTGCTTAATAACCACAGAATTGCTTTTGGACACAATTTGTAATTTTTCCTCTTGGGATGTCCAGTCAATAATGTGATCTGCTTTTTCACGGCCTAATTTTTCTATTAACTCATTTATTTTCTTTATCCAATGTTCCGAAGAATGTGATTGGACATACCCAAACATCCCGCAAATATTAAGATGACTTCCATGTAGTCTTTTCTTAAATCGCTCCATACCACCACGTGCACCATAGACGTATTCTTTATAATTTGATGTAGTAGATAGGCGTTTAGCCTCAAACTCAAGAATAGTTATGGGAGATGACGTCAATATCTTTGGTCTTGGGAAAACACCTATATCTGTTTCTCGTGTAGAGCCTGGCTGTGTTGGATTTTTTCCGAATCGAAAAGGCATATCTACACTTTTATGAAATTCAAGATAATTTATTAGTGAATCAGTGATTCGGTTCTCTGTATTTGAATCTATTGTCTTCAAAAGAAAAGAGGGGAACCCCTCTATCTTTGAATCGATAAAATCAAGTACCTTTCTGGCTTCGATGTCTTGCGAACTATCCAAGGAATGAATAGATGGCATTGAATTGATAAAACTATTATCTCGCAGCATTCCCGTATCTTGCATTTACATAGTCAGAGTAACATTCGTCGGAATCCCGTAAAGCAATATTTGTTGACCAGTATCGTACATTCTTAGGCTTCACAAGAATAATGCTGTTTTGACCATAAAGTTTTAACACACGCTGAATATGAAATCCAGCTAAAGCCCCCTTTTGAGTAGGAATGACATCTTTTACATAAGAATTAAGTTCTTCCAATTTCGTGAAAGATGATTCTATTATATCTGCTGTATATTCAAAATGTAATGCATAGTATTTACTTGTATCTATAATTTTGAATAATTTAAAAGACTTGTTATTTTCTTCGTATATGTTATTTAATGTTTTACAGAATATATCTGAAAAATGTAGTATCTGCGATTGGCTTGCAGTTTCATCTTTCATTCCTTTACTGGCATAATTGTCCACTGCTTCTTTAATAATCTGATTTTCTAAATCCTGCACTTTTAAATCTGATAGATTAGTGGGAAAAGGCAATCTGTCCATGTCTCTCTTTAAGATAGAAGTTGCTCTTCCAACGATTAGCCTGCTACTTGTTACCAAAATATAGAAACGATAAAGCACATTGAACTCTTGGAAAATGTCATACACTTTTTTCAGTTCATTAATTTCAGAATTTGGTGCATATATTCCTACCATTTCATGGCTAAAGCACATATCTTCATCCAAAAAGACTATTGGTATATTTGTTTTGCCAATATTCTCCTTAATGATAATATGAGGTGCCAAATAGATTTCTTTCTTTTGAAGACGAGGAGCCTCAAAATGAGTATTGCTCTCATAAAAAGTCTTAAAATCCCCATTCCTACCCTTGCCAAAAGTGCGTGGATCTATTGCTTTCTGTCCATGAATAAAAGGGGCAGGATATTTTTTATTTCCAACAGTATATCCTTCATTGTATTTCCAACCGCAATGTTTCTCTTTTTCTGCAAGAAATGCTCCCAGAGTCCTCATTTTCCTGAACCTCTCAATCAAATCGATAATCCGCCCCCCACCTAATAAATCCGCTTTCCAGATAAATGGATTATTGATAATATCATCCTTACTAATAAAATGAAAGTCATAGTGGTCGAATTCTAAAAAGATTCGATTTTTATTGGAAAATGTACGATTGGCAACCAAATGCAATACCGAATTGCTGTCAGGCAAAGACTTTTTAATAAACAAGGCTATTGTAGCTACTCGCGCACCAGCCCAAATGTCTGGCAGTAAAGTAAAATCGATTACCTGTTGTAAGTTATACTTTGAGAACAAAGCTTGCTTGAAACTCATATTGTTATTATACAATATTGGAGCTGCTGGTTGTATCATACACAGTTGACCGTCTGACCTTAATAAATTCATGGACTGTACCAGAAAGTGCAAGGCAGGATTTTCATCAGGTATGTCAAATTCACACCTGTACCCAATATTCTCTCGAAGTGTTTTAAAGAACTTTTTCCTTTTCGGTTCCCTTCCCAATACCGAATGAAGATTGAATGGAGGATTTCCTATCACTAAATCATATGTGTCATCAATATTAGCGGATATGTATTTGAAGAAGTCTGCTTTCTTAATATTCTTGCTGAAGTCTGGAAATTTCAGTTTCTGCCATGTGGGTGGGTTTAGATCTACTTCATCCAACATAGCCAAAGCTAAACTGAACACTGCCAACCGTACCGCATCATCCTCTATGTCAATGCCATATATACTGTTTTTCAACAATCGTTTCAGCACATCCAATGATGGCTTGGACAAATTGCCTGTTTTCAGCCACTCCGCATATCTCCACCATTGTATGATGCGTTTATATGCCTTTACAAGAAAGATGCCGGAACCACAACTTACATCTATCAGTCTGAAATTTTCCCGTGGTTCTTTCAGTGGCATACTCTCATCTATAAGTGTACTGACAACCATCTCAGGTGTATAGACAATATCTTTGCTGTCTGTCAGAAGTTCCTCATACACAGAACTGATAACTTCTACAGGAAGGTGCGAGAAAGAATACAAACGCCAAATTACATACTGGTTGTTCTCAATGTTTCCATCCAAGTAACTTGCCAGTATTTTCACTTCTGATTTTTGAATGGATTCCCTTGCCTCTTTTTCCTTTTCCTTGTCCCATTCGAAAATTTTGCCATTGAAATCCTCTGCAAGATGGTCAAGCAACGCCAATAGTTTTCCTTCTCTTATGATTTCACAAAATTTGGTACAATCAAAGTTCTTTTTAAAGTATGTTTTGGCGAAATATCCGCTTTGAGAAGATTCATCACGTTCTTCCAAATACTTTATAAGAAGGCTTTGCACAAGAAGTTTCAACGATACATGCTTATCTAACCCGGATTTTTCTTGGAAATTTTTGTGAACCTCTTTCAGTCCGCGGATTAAATCTTTAGTTGCGGACTCTTCAAATTGAAATTTTTTCTTATACTGTTCCTCTTCCCAAAACATTCCGTCATCAAAGAACGCCGCATCAAACTCTTTTATGCCTGTGCCGGACAAGCGAAGCAATTCTTCTACATAATGCTCTTTGCCTGTCTGTGCCTTAGTTCTGGCATCAAAAATACTTACAGAGCTTTTCTCTACGATGATATAGATTGGAACGACATACCCGCTCCACATTCTCTTGTGTATGTCCTTTTTGTCTTCGTTAGAAACGTTCCTAAGAGTATAGTCAAAGAAATAAATTTGTGGAATGGAAACTCTACCATCGGAAAAATGGCGAAAATATACAGCGTCTGCAAAAAAGCGTTTGGCGGTATCTATCCCAAAAAGAATTTCCGGAGAACATTCTGGTGGAATACTATTGCATAAAACTACCCCTCCATTTTCAATTGAATACGGAGTGAATTTTAAATCGCTAACAGTATTCGTAAATATAGACTCCATAACTGGCATCGTTCTTTTCGCTACAAAGATACAAAATAATTTTAAAAGGGAGCCTTTCCTCTCTGATTTCTTTGGCCTTTTAACAGAATTAAAAGTATAAATAGATACTAATTTTACTATGTTTTTTCGATTATTTCCCTAACAATCTTCTTCATCAAACTTATCTTTTCTTGGAAAATCTTGTACACCATGCTTTATACAACAACGGCACTTGAAACAGATGCATCTCTGCCCCAAGTGCTGTTGTCCTATTCACCAATATACGCTTATTGTCTTTATCCTGTTCTACTGCTCTTGTAATTCTCCTCCAGCATTTTTTCCAAGTCCGAAGCCTTGTAGAGTATTTTTCCTGCAAACTGCGTGTAGGGAATAATCTTCCTGTCGCGGTAGTCCTGCAAGGTACGGGGACTGATATACAGTCGTTCACACACATCCTTACCCGTGAGGAAAAGTTCGCCTGCAAAGAGTGGCTTGTGTGTCTGTGCCACTTCCACAATCCGTTTCCCCACACCTCTCAATGCCGAGACGACCAGCTGCATCTCGTCTGTCTCCATGTTCAAATCTCTTGCTGTTTCCATCATATCTGTCTGTTTTTAGGTTTGTTCGACTTCGTAAGAAGAAGTGCTTCCACATCCTTGCTCTTGTAATAGCACTTGTGCCCGATTTGCGTAAACGGCAGCACGCCCGTATCGCGATAATGCTGCAAAGTGCGTTTGCTGATGTTCAGCAGTCGGCACACATCGCCGTTGTGCAGCCAGTCCGTGTGCTTGCTTTTCTCTCCGAATGCCTTGTGGCAGCATTCTGCAAGGCTTAAGATTTCATCTCGAAGCTTTGCCCAATTGGTTTCTGTAATGATGTAATAGTTCATAATTTTATATTGTTATTGTTTGTTGTTTCAAATCTTTCCAGTTTCCATCGGCAAAGATAATGGCGTGCGTACACCTCTCAAAGCCGTGGGGAACAGCAGGGAAGTATCGGGAACTATCGGGAAAAGAGCAATCCGTTTCATCGGTTCACATTTGCGTTTTCCTGCCCCGTCTTTTTTCTTTTATTGCAAAGACAATCCAAGCGAGTGTAGAGGAAAGTTCACTTATCCTTTGCCGAGCGCAGCTTGTCTTATGCAAAATTAATATCGGGCATTTCTTATTCCATCACTTTTCATTCACGTGGCAGCTTGTGGCGCTATAACAAGGACAAAAGAGACAGATTGATGTTCTTGCCACTGCACAAATGAGGTTAATAAGGTAATCAAAGCAAAAGACTGCATCTGAAAGCAAACAACGACAATCCGTATTTCTGTTAACCTTTCTTTCCTGTCATCCATTTTTTTCTTAATGAGGCTATAAATGCCCTTCTTGACAGCCTGTTCTCCTAAGAATTTTAAAGCGGACGAGCGCAACATTATACAAGAGGGCTCTGAATGCTTGGAAGTTACGCATTCTCACCCTAACTTCACTCTTGGAAACTAATTCAAGGGAATAATGAAAAAGAACGCAGATGCAGGCAATACAGACAGCAGGAGAAATCCCCATCGAAGGGGTAGTTCATCCAAGAACGTAGAGATAGAAACCTACCTCTCCACACACTATGAGTTCAGATACAACACAGTATTGGGCAGAACCGAATATTGCAGTAAGGGTAATAATCGTTTTGTAAAGGTTGGTCGTTATGAAATCAACACACTTCGCAGGGAACTCGATTGCGATGAAGGCATAGCGACTTCTGCCGAGAACCTTTATTCCATCATTGAAAGCAGCTTTTCTCCCCGTATCAATCCCGTTCAGGAGTATTTAAAAGGGTTGCCATTGATAGATATAGGTGATAGCTGTAGCTGTGATGATGCTGGTTGTAGGGATAGTAATGTGCCTTCTTTTTCACCGAAAGCAATTTCCGATTTGGCAAGCTGCGTTGTTGTCCGTAATTCTAACAAATGGTTGCCGTATCTTACCAAATGGCTTGTGGCGGTGGTCGCCAATGCGATGGACGACCGTGAGTGCCGTAACCATACCTGCCTTGTACTGACAGGTGAGCAGGGTAAGTTCAAGACAACGTTTCTCGATTTGCTCTGTCCGTCCAAACTGCACGGTTACAGTTACACAGGAAAAATATATCCGCAGGAGAAAGACACACTCACTTATATCGGTCAGAACCTTATCGTAAATATAGATGACCAGCTCAAAGCCCTCAATAAGCGAGACGAGAACGAACTGAAGAACCTTATCACCTGTCCGATGGTCAAGTACCGTATGCCGTATGACAAATATGTGGAGGAGCATCCCCACTTGGCAAGCTTCGTGGCATCGGTGAACGGTAACGACTTTCTTACAGACCCGACAGGCAGCAGAAGGTTTCTGCCCTTTGAAGTTCTATCCATAGACATAGAGAAAGCCAAGCGTATTTCAATGGACAATGTCTATGCTGAAGCCAAAACCCTATTAAAGTCAGGTTTCCGCTATTGGTTTGATGATGAAGAGATTGCCGAACTATACAGAGAGAGTGAGGACTTTCAGGTACAAACCGCTGAGATGGAACTTTTGCTGCGTTGCTTTGAAAAGCCAACGGAGGATGAAAACTATTCGTTAATGACTACTACGGAGATACTCACCTATTTGGGTATTTATACTCACCAACCACTTGTTGCCAAGCGTATGGGCGAAGCCTTGAAGAAAGCAGGATACATAAAGGTGAGCAAGCGAAGAAACGGAGGTAGCCCCATCTATGCCTACAAGATTAGGAAAATCTTGCCATGCCCGCTCCTTCAGACTTGTAGTAGCCAAATGTAGTAGTATGTGTAGTATCGTCTTATACTAAAAAGTGCGGCTGATTATCAATCATTTATCACGAAATAGTATGTAGTAAGAAGAATGATGAAAAAGTTTGGAGGGGAAAACTTTGGAAACGGTAAAACCATAAAACAGACAAGCATAAATAATTATCATTCAACCCATTAAAGTATCAAAACAATGAAAGAAGAAGATTTATCACTTATCAAGCGATATCCCATCGTGGAGTATCTCGAAAGGAGGGGTATCAGGCCTGTCCGTAAAACACCAGCCTATGCCATGTACCGTTCACCGCTCAGGGAGGAAACGCGTCCGAGTTTCAAAGTGGACAGGGAAAAGAACCTTTGGATAGACTATGCCGAAGGCAGGGGCGGAAGCATCATCGACCTCTGTATGCGCTTGGAAGGCTGTACGCTCTCGGAAGCCATCTGCCGTTTGGGGCAGAACGCTTCCGATAATACAGCGCACAGCTATTCAAAGACTGAACCCCGTATTGGTCTCAACCAGACAACTACAAGACAAGCAAGCGAAACAAGGAGACTGATAAGCATATCAGACTCCTTGCCGCCGCATTTGCAGGAATACCTTATCAAGGAACGTTGCATCAATTTGAAAAAGGCAACACCCTTTCTCAAATGTATCAACTACGAGGTAAGGGGAAAGAGATATGAAGCCATCGGCTTTGCCAATTCTTCGGGTGGTTATGAACTTCGGGACAACAATACGTTCAAGGGAACGATTGCCCCGAAGAACATCACTCCGATATTTGAGGACAAGGCACAGCCCGTCTGTCTGTTCGAGGGCTTTATGGACTTTCTCTCTTTTCTTTCAATGAAAGGGGAGGTCTCCAACCAATGCCTTGTGATGAATTCCGTGAGTAATGTAGCAAGGAGTATCCACTACCTGAATGAAAGAAATATAACCTCCGTTCGTGCTTTTCTTGACAATGACGATGCAGGGCGAAAAGCTGTGCAGGAATTTGTAAACACAGGTTTTAAGGTAGAAGATATGGCTGTGTATTATGGAGACTTCAAAGATCTCAACGATTTTCACGTCAGACGTGTCCGTGAGCAACGGGAAGAGTTGGAGAAAACTCCAAATACAAGCAACAAAATAAAACAAGTCAAACTTAAAATAAGATAGAGTGATGAAAAAGGAAAGAAGAAACATGGAAGAAATAGATCGTTTCATAGGAAAAACTTTTGGTATGAGCCAAGCTGAAAATTCAAGTGAACAATCTGTCTCTGAATTCCGGGAAAAGGGAATGAAAACTATTCAAGAGCAAAAACAACAAGAAACAGGACATGCCATAGAGCATGCCACGCCATCCGAGCCTGCACAGCATACAGAGAGCGCAACCGTTCAACGACGCATCAGTGCCAAAATGAGAAAGGAGACTCTCGAAGCCTATAAGCAGGCGTTCCTTGTTCCAACAAAGCTAAGCGAGAGAAAGGCGGTCTATCTGAGCAGGGAGACACAGGAACGTGCCGACTTCATCGTACGCAGGCTGGGCGACAGAGGCAGCAACCTTTCAAGCTTTGTGGAGAACATCGTTCGTCAGCATCTGGAGGAATATGGTGAAGACATAGAGAAGTGGAGAAGACTGTAAGCCGTAAGAAAAGGGTTGACGGTTTTCAGAAAAAGGGACGTTCCTTTCACTCAAAATCCTCGACCGTTTTAGGGTAGTACCGATAACAGTTTTTTGCTGAATACATTGAATGGAGGGAATGCCACGAACGCAGTTAGATACTGAATGCACGGCATTCGTTTTTGGACGGCAAAACGCTTTATGCGTAAACGTTTCGTTAGCTGACATTGCAAGACGTCAGTTTGTACCCACAAACTGCGCTTGCTCCCCTCATTCGATTATCGGGGAGATTAGACCGTAATCACTCCGTTCTCATCGGTCAGCCATCAGAAATTAAGAAATAACGAAAAGAGGACTTTTATATGAACAGAAACAACAGAAAGACTGCCCGATGGCAGCAACAGGAGAAGAAAGAACAGCGGATGAACAAGACGGAGTTCATCAAGGTAAGATGCACCTTAGAGGAAAAGCAACGAATTAAATCAAAGGCAGAAAGCACAGGACGGAAGTTCTCTGATTACTGCCGCGAGATGCTTCTTAGTGGAGAAGTTATTTCTGTTCCTAAGATGACGGACAATGAAAAGGAAGCCATAGAGGTGTTGAGACGAACTGCCTACTTCTTTATGCATATTTCCAACCTTATCAAGGTAAAGGATGATGCGTGGGTACTGATTACCCAAAGCCTTTCCTATCTGGCAAGGGAAGCTTTTAAACGTTTCTTTAATCCCAAATACCGTATTGAGGAAAGGGCAATTAAACTCTTAAATCTGATGGAGAATGATAGGAAAATGTAAAGCAATAGCACATGGCAGTAATGCACTGGAGTATATTTTCAGAGAGGGAAAACTCGGAAAAACGCTTCTCTTTCACAATCTCTGCGGCACTACGCCAAAGGAGATCTACGAGGAAATGAAGATGGTCAGCGATTACAACACACGGTGCAGAAACAAGTTCCTGCGTATCGAAATCGGCATAGCACCACAGGACGAGAAAAGATTGAGTCTTGCATCCGTCCGTAACCTTGCGTCAAACTTTGCAATACGCATGGGACTTGCCAACCATCAATGGGTGGCGGTTACACATAAAGACACCGACAATATGCATATCCATATCATCGCCAATCGCATTAGTCTGTATGGCAACGTTTATGACACTACCTTTGTGAGTAACAAGGCAGCAAGGGTTGCAGAGGAACTCAGCCGCAAGTATGGTATGACCATCGCAAAGGAAGTCAAGACGGAAAGGACACACAAAAAGATAAAAGCTAGCCCAACAAGAGAACAAACAAAGCAGCAGGTACAGAAGATATGCTATGCTTTACTTGATAGGTACAAAGGCACAGGCATCACAGGGCATTCGATGTTCCTCTACGACCTTAGCAAGAGTGGTGTAACCATTGAACGCTTAAAGAACAAACAGGGAAAGATATATGGATTGAAGTTCGCATATAGAGGACAGACTTTTAAGGCATCTGAAATCGGCAGGGAGTTCGGCTATCGTTCCTTGCAGAAGAATTTTGAGATAAGTAACAAGACAGAACCAAAGAAAGCTACGACAATGGCAGATGAGCTGGCAAAGAACAAAATTCAATCCGATACAGGTTATCAACTTGTTCCTCTCAGCCGCACCTATACGTCACCTGCCAACACAAATGAAAATTCATCTATTGCACAAGCCGTAGGTAATGTGGCAAGTACTGCCATAAATGCAGCCAAAGAAATCATTTCCGGAGCAGGTGAGTTAATCAACCCACAGACACACGGTGATGATTATGCCGAGACAGCATGGCAACACAGGCTCAGAAACCAAGCCAAGAAAAAGAAGAAAAGAGGAAGAGGATTGTAACCACTTTTCGTTATCCCTGTCTTTCCCCAAAACGAAGACAAAGCAAAAGAGAGAAATCTTCATCAAAAACGCTTGTTATTCAAAGCAAATGATTATCTTTGCAAATAGAATAACAAGCGTTCTTTGTTAATGCAGAAACCCGCGACTAAAAGCAGTTCGCTCGTTTCCAAATCGTTACCTGTTTAGTTTATGCAACAAGCTAACTTCTTTATTTTCAATTAGATACGTTTTGAAAATTATCTCAGTATGTAAAATGGATTGATAATAAATGCTGAATTTTCTTTACAAAGTGCCTCTCATAACTCGCGTGTAAACAACCAACGGCAAAGTTGGTCGCAAATACGCGAATTTTGAGAGACTTTTGTAATTCGTTGCTATCGAACACGTTACACATAAATCATTTCTCTTCATTCGATTTTTTACCATTTCTGGACGATTAAAGCATTGAGATAAGCGTGGAATTTGTCTTATACTGAAATAGCTTGACATATTATTAACCTCATAAAAAGTAAAATAATATGACAAAAGAACTTAAAAGAAGAACCTTTAGTGATTTATTTAAGCTTGAAGTATTAAGCGAGTATTATTCAGAAGGCGTATCTCAATTGTCCATAACTCGTAAATATGGACTTAAAAATGGAGCTTTATTAAGCTGGATAAAAAAGTGGCCGGTTGATTCGAAAGTATTATCTTTGCCTTCAGAAATCATAAGTTCCTATCAAATGGCTCATCCTAAAAAAGAAATCTCCTCAGAAGAAGCACTTCATAAACGGATATCGGATTTGGAAAAATCTCTTGAATATGAGCGACTTCGTAATCTTGCTTATAAGAAATTGATAGAAATTGCAGAAGCAGAAGAAGGAATTTCAATATTAAAAAAAGATGGTGTCAAACAGTGATGGCGCTACGCAAAGAATACCCTAAAGTATCTATCGAAAAATTGTGTAGTCTGTTTGACAAACGACGCCAATCGTTTTATGACAAGCGTAAAGTGGTTATATCTGAGCGTCAGCGAGAACATTTACTCATAGCTGCAGTAGAGTCTTATCGCCATTACTGTCCTGGTATTGGAGGTGTAAAACTACATTGGAT
>NZ_QFFX01000024.1:0-45102 GCF_023522295.1 Prevotella sp. TCVGH
TAAATATATAAATGGAACAAAGGTAATGATTTACAAGTAGTTGAAACGTTTTTATGCACATTTTTGTCACATTAGCCCGTTTTCTGGTAAAATGATAGGACAAAAACAACGAATCTTCTTATCATGAAAGGTAAAACTTTTTACTTTCATTGGCACGTTTGCTGAAACTGTTGACGTTATTCCATGCGAGAAATGCAAGGCTGTGTAGTTATCTCACCTCTGAAAGTAGAGGCAGGAAGTCCGTCACCATTGACAAGATTGGCACGAGTGTACGGCTGCCAACCGTAACGCACAAAGCGAGGTTCCCTGACCTTGTCGGATTGAAGAATCACTAACTGTCCTTTGATCTCTGCATGAGCAGGATAAAACAAACCATCGTATTCGGCTATCTCAAAACCATCAACAGGCTTACCGTCAGAGGTAGACAGTTTGTCAGCATCATTAAACGAGACCGCGACCTTGTTCTCTGCTTCACGCCAAGCACACTTAAACAGCGGACCACACAGCGTGAGAGGGCGATGATAGGTGTCTGCCAATGCCCACCGAGCCAGTCGCTCGCCTATCTCCTGTTTATGGATTGGATGCACATTGAGCGAATCACCAAGGTCGGAAGATACTGCCATGCCCGTATTGGGTATTTGCTGCATCAACCTTCGCTGACTGTCACGGAACCAAGTCCACGAAGGTCGGTCAAGACTTGATAGTTGCACAAAATAAAACGGCATACTGACATTGTTCCAATACTGCCGCCAAGAATCGACCAACAGTTTGAACAGCGTTTCGTGTGCCTCTATGTTATGGGCGTTCGACTCGCCTTGATACCAAGCCGCCCCCTTAACAGTATATCGCTCTAAAGGCAAGATACCGCTCTCGAACAAGTAACAAGGCTCGTACGGATGCCTTACGCCTGCTCCCTTTGCTTGTGCGATGTTCTTGGCAGCCCGTTGTCGCACCCACGGCTGAATGAAATCGTTGTGTAGCCAGTTGTTGAGAATAGCAGGAAAACGTGACTCTAATGTATGCCGATCTATCCAGGACTCGGTAGGCGAACCGCCTACTGCATTGCAGATAATCCCCACAGGTACTTGCAAACTGTCGCGCAACATACGACCGAAATAATAAGCCACAGCCGAAAAATCCCGCACCGCATCGGGTGTTGCAACCGTCCATGACGAGGGGCGATAATACTGCAAATGGTTCAACGAATCAAGTACCGACTTGTTCCACTCCACGTCAACCGTCTCCCAGTTAGGCTTCATGTCATAGATACGCAAATCCTCATCATCAGAAAGGGGAATATCCCGCTGGGCTGTGGCGGCTTGGTGCATCATGAAAGCCATGTTCGACTGTCCCGAACAAAGCCACACTTCGCCTATCGCCACATCGTGGAAGATACGCTTTTGCTTACCAGCACTTACGGTGAGTGTCGTGCTCCGTTCGGCTTTCTGAGGCGCAAAGGTAACCTGCCACTTGCCCTGCTGATTGGCACGAGTGGATTGGTACAGACTTCCCAACTTTACCTTAACTATCTCTCCTGCATTGGCTTTGCCATGTATCGTTATGGGCACACCTCGCTGCAATACCATATTGTCGGTATAAACAGCTGGCAGGTGCAAGCCACCATAATTGCCTGTAATGCTGCTATATACCACTTTTGCCATGATACCCGCACCTTCAGCATTGGGATGTAAGGCATCGGGCAACAAAAAAGGATAAGGATATAAAGGTGCATGAAAATCAATGAGTTCACTGCCACTGATTGCTGCCACAGTCTCAATGCTTGCCTGTATCTGTTCATGCCATTGTTGCGTTCCTGAGATAAAACGCGGATGTCTGTGTGCAATAGGTGACAATCTTGCCAAAATGATGCGCACCTTTGGGTTGGCATGACGAAGTGAGTCGATAAGAGCCAAATAATCGGTCACAAATTCGTCACGATAGTTGGGCCAATTTCGTGGGTCGGTGTCATTGATGCCTAAATGAATGACGGCAATATCGGCGTGAAATGTCATAGCGTCGCGGAACTCTTGCTGCTTGAAATAAGGGCGATGACCATGTAGAAGTAAGGTAGCTCCGGGTTTTCCAAAATTCCCAACGAGATATTTATTGCCCAACATCGCCTGAAGCTGTGCGGGATAAGCGTCTTTATCACGATTGGCGATGCCCGTTCCGTATGTAATGCTATTGCCTACGCATGCCACACGAACTAGTGGTATTGCTGATTTTGCATCTGTGTGAAGGACAACGAAGCATGAAAATAAAAGCAAACATGCCAGAAGTAGCTTTGACTGAGGCTTTTGAGGACGCATAGTGATGAATTGTTGTGTACGCATTTTGTTCGGTTGATGAAGATTGTAGGAATGCCACAAAACGACAGTAGGTGCTCAAAATGAAACGTTTAGTTTTCATTTTGAACACCTACACTATCGAATGATTGATGGCAAGCGCCTATGTTATACTTGTTGAATTTCATAGATTCTGCCACCATAGCCAGGAATTTGTGCCACAAACGGCACGGAAGCTGACCACTCTGCACGCTGTTCTTGGTGTGTCAATAGGTCGACCGCCTTGCATGTACCCTGCCGCAGGTGCAGAAAGTCGAAAGCATGTTGGGGTATATTAACATGCACCCGCTGCTGATTGGGCGAAAAGTTCACGACGACCAACAAGAGTTGCTCAGCCGATTTACGCAAGAAAACATACTGCTCATCGGGGTTGAACAATGCCGAGTGCTGACTGTTGGCATACATCAAATCAAAGAACTGTCCTTGCGCAATGGCTGGCTGATGACACAATTGCAGTATTTTCTGATATACTTCGGAAAGGCGTTGGCTGCGCTTGTCCATTTTTTCTCTTTGATAATATCCTTCAATGATAGACTTCACCGCCCAGTAGTCGAATATGGTCGTCCTACCGTCAAGTCCGCTGAATCCCTCTGCATCCATGCCTCGCTCGCCAAACTCCTGTCCAGCATACACCATGACAGGATTGGTGTGCAGCCATGCGCACACCATGAAAGCCGGCAATGCACGTTCGGCACTGCCACAAAAGAAGTCGCTGGCGATGCGTTGCTCGTCATGGTTTTCCAAAAAATAGAGCATCTTTGGCAAAATATTATCCACGGATTGCCATTGGCGGGTAATGTGATGGGCGGGACGTTTGCCACACACGATGTCGCGCAAACAGTCGTACATGCCAACCTTATCATATAAGTAATCAAATCCAGAAGCGATATACGCCCGATAAAGCGTAGGATTGTACACCTCACCAATGACAATGACGTGAGGATAAGTTGTCTTAAGCTTAGCTATAGCGTACTGCCAAAAAGCCGTTGGCACCATCTCTGCCATGTCACAGCGAAAGCCGTCCACTCCCTTGGAAGCCCAAAACAGCAAGATGTCTGTCATCTGTCGCCACGTGTCGGGCATGGGGTCGAAATGTTCACTGCGTCCTCCAGCATCAGTGTAATCAATTCCATAGTTCAGCTTGACGGTCTCGTACCAATCGTTGCTGTTGGGCGTAGCGCAAAAGCAATCGTTACCCGTGCATTTGGCAGGATATTCACGATAAGGTTCGCTGACATCTTTGCACAAATCAATGGCAGGTTCAAAGGGATAGCCTGGACAATAATAAAAATTGTTGTGAATGTCAAAGTGCTTGTTTACATCATCCTTCTCTCCCAAGTCTCTCACTCCCTTAGGTTTGCAAATGGAGTGGTATTGCCGAGCCACATGATTGGGGACGAAATCAACAATCACGTTCATGCCTGCCTTGTGCGTACGCTTCACCAATGCTTCAAACTCGTCCATGCGCTTCGGCACCTGCACGGCAAGGTCGGGGTCGACATCATAATAATCGGTAATAGCGTATGGCGACCCAGCCCTTCCTTTCACAATGGATGGATGTTGGCGAGGGATGCCGTAGGTAGAATAATCGGTTGTCGTTGCATGGCGAACAATGCCCGTGAACCACACGTGCGTGAACCCCATGCCGTGAATACGATTGAGCACGGTCGTGGTGATGTCGTTCATCTTCCCCACTCCATTCTCTTCCATCATACCATGGGGCATGCGAGTCATGTTTTGATTGCCAAAAAGGCGAGTAAAGATTTGATAGATTTGCATGTAATCTTTCCTTATTCCTCCCTGTGAAGAGAGTTGTTTGTCGATAATGTTAACGTTGCTTATAGGTAAGAATAGAGCTTTGTCATCCAGCCAACAGGCAAGATGACAAAGCTCAATATAGTTTAGACACTCCTTTCGTTTAGATGCCGTTGACTGTCACTTCCTTGCTGATGCGTCCTATCATACCCTGCAAAGCCTTGCCTGGTCCACATTCGGTAAAGTCGGTGGCACCATCGGCAATCATGTTCTGCACCGTTGTTGTCCAACGAACGCTACTGGTCAGTTGTGCGATAAGGTTTGCCTTAATCTTGGCTGCATCGGTATAAGGTTTCCCATCTACATTCTGGTACACAGGACATTGAGGCGTATTCACCGTGGTAGCCTCTATCGCCTTTTGCAACTCGTCCTTGGCAGGCTGCATCAAAGGTGAATGGAATGCACCTCCCACCTTCAAAGGCAACGCACGCTTGGCTCCCGCAGCCTTTAGTTTTTCGCAAGCCTCCTCAATGCCTTCCTTATCTCCAGAAATCACCAATTGCCCTGGACAGTTATAATTAGCTGGAATGACAACTTTGCCTTCTTTGCTCACCTCTTGACATATCTCTTCTACCTTTTCATCTGGCAAACCAATGATAGCTGCCATGGTACCAGGATTAGCCTCACAAGCTTTCTGCATCGCCATGGCACGAGCATAAACCAATTTGAGACCGTCTTCAAAACTCAACGCACCAGCTGCCACCAATGCAGAGAACTCGCCCAAAGAATGACCTGCCACCATATCAGGCTTGAACGCATCGCCAAGACACAATGCAGATATGACACTGTGCAAGAACACGGCAGGTTGCGTTACCTTGGTTTCCTTGAGCTGCTCATCGGTACCAGCAAACATGATGTCAGTAATGCGATAACCCAACACCTCGTTGGCTTTATCGAACAACTCCTTTGCTGTCTCGTTATTATCATAAAGTTCTTTTCCCATTCCTACGAACTGGGATCCCTGACCGGGAAATACAAATGCTTTCATACTTGTTTTTTTGTTTGATTAAATCTGATGTAAGCAGACACGCCAAGTCAATGGCGGTCTACAAATTTTCTAATACTCATAAAGAAACAACCTGCCTCAATGTGAGACATGACTGCAATTCGTTTTAATATTTTATAAGGCATGCGTTGGTGATTCAACCTTCGCACAATATAATAAAAACCTACCGTATTGAACACACCTATCATAATTACCACCAGCAGTTGGACAGTGGCAGAAGCTCCTAACTGATAAGAGATAAACCAACACAACACATTAAAGGCATTGAGTGCCAATACCGACACGGTTGTACCGATATGCGAGAAGCCTATCTCTATAAACAAATGGTGTAGATGCGACTTGTCTGGATGGAATGGAGAGCCTCCTCTCAACATGCGCAGAAACATGACACGCAAGGTGTCGAAAACTGGAATGGACAGAGCGGAAAGCGTAAAAGCCACCACCCCCATGTTAGGGTAATTATAGGCCACCATGGATTTGGTTTCCAAAATATGAAAAACAAAAATACTCATGAGAGTGCCCAGCATGAGCGTTCCACTGTCGCCTATGAACATCTTTGACGTTTTGCCGAAAACGTTGTGCAGGAAAAAAGGAAGTAAGGAAGCCACACATATCCAAGCCAGCACGGTCATCGAGCCGTAACCCGATGTCATAAAAGCATAACCGAAGAGGGCGCAAACGAACATGCAAAATCCGGAAGAAAGTCCATCTACGCCATCAATCAAGTTAATGGAATTGATGATGCCAACACCCACAAACGAAGAAAGAGCAATGCCAACATATTCGTTCAGTTGGTGTATGCATAAGGCACCATGAAAATCGTCAATAAATTTGTGCTCGGTAGATATCAAAAACAAGATTACACAGAACTCGACTATCAGTCTTAACCATGCGCTCAATCCTATGAGATCATCCAACGTGCCTAAATACATCATCACCGTAATGGCAACGAAAGCAGGAAAGAAAATATAACTGTCAAAGACTGCACTCGTCAAAACCACACCCAATACAACTCCCCAAAAGACAGCAATACCGCCCAATACGGGAACAGGTGCTTTCTGCAGCTTGCGGGCATCGGGATTGTCAACCATTCCTTTTTGTTTGGCAAGTTTAACTATTAAAGGATGAATCCATGTCACCAACGCAAACGCACTGATAAAAGGAATGACAATGCCTAAAAAAAGAAACTTCAAATTCATAATGTTCTCTACTTAAAATCTTGTTCGCTTGATGCCACTTTTCAAATAACCAGGAATGTTGTAGATGGTCTCGTGAGGAAACATGAAGAAGTTACGCAGGATTTTACTCATATTTCCAGTAAAAGCCTTACATCGGCGCACATAATAATTCTTTGATTTACTTTTTGTGCGTACATCGTGATAACCAAAGTTTCCCGAATCCAACACATAGCGCAGCACCTGTTTGCCCATGTCCGCATATCTCTCGTTATATAGTGGCATCTTTTCTTTGGGGTATCCCAAGAAGTCAACAGCCATGGCGGCAAACACTTTCCATATCTTCTCTATGCCCAAATACGTTACGTCACGAGCCAACTGCTCTTGATCAATATCTGCATGGTGCGCATAAAGCAGGCGCATCCAGTCTGCTATCTGCCTCAGACCTATTCCGCCACCAAAATAATGTCTTGTTAAGTGTACAAAGACAAAGACAAGATCCAATCGCAAGGGAGGCAGCACAGCAAAGCCACCCCCAATACAGACCTCTCTTTCCTTCTCCTTACGAAATACCGCATCACACCAAGCAGGGAAACGTTGTTCCAAGGTTTTATTCACATACGGATTGATGCGACCATGCAGCTCCACCAATACATTGCGATACAGAAAGACCGCCTCCATTGTATCGGTATTGAGAGGCTCTATCAGCTTCATATTTTGTTGACACAACTTGTAAGCCTCGGCTATCTGCTGCGTATCGGGAATATATAGGTCGACATCTCCCGACTGTCTTGAAAGTGGGTCACGATAGTTTTGTGCCACCCCTTGTCCTTTCAGCAAGACCGGAACAACACCAATATCTTTCAGCAAGTGATACATCTCGGGGATGGCAGCGTTCATCGTCTCGTTGTTCTTCCTGACGGTGAGCACATACGTTATCAGCTTCATCTTCAATGGCTGTGGCATATCTGCTTCTCTCAATAGCGAAATGCCATCAGACACATTGCCTACAACAGCTTGTTTCTCTGCAATACCCAGCACGGTTTTCCAGTCTATATGCTTACCTACAAGGACGTCTTTGTGGGCACCCTCTCCCCACACTCCTGCCTTGTACAGTTCAAGGAAAACTTTTTCTGTATCCGTAAATGTCGTCATTTGCAATTCTTATTTTGCACAAGCTGGAGATACAAGGCGTGATATGCCTCGTACATACTCACAGAAGAGAACAGCTCGCATGCCTTTTGTTTGGCACGAAGCGGCTTGTCTTCCTCTTTTTCTGCTTGCAGGATTTTCTGTACCAAATCATCCGAACGTCTTGATTGATAATAGGTAATCTCATCATCTGTATATTTTTCTTTCATTCCTCGAATGTCTGCACATACTATCTTCTTTCCATACATGGCTGCTTCTGTCAGTGCCAAGCAAAAACCCTCGCTCAAACTTGTCTGCACATACACGTCCATAAGCGGCATGTATCGATGTCCTTCGGGAACAAAACCCATGAGCATGACCCTGTGGGAAATGCCCAATTCAGCACACCGACGTTGAAGAGGCAAGCGCAAGTTTCCTTCACCAATCACCAACAGTCTAAACCTGTCTGGCAACTGCGCAAGGGCTTGTATCAACTGTTCCACACCCTTTATCTTCACCAAAGAGGCACATGTACCTATGAGCGTGTGCCCTTCCTTGAATTGACGCACCTGCTCTTCTTCCTTAACGGACAGCTTACCCTGTGGCATGTCAATACCATTGTAGCAACGAGCCAACTTCCGTACATTCACCCAGCGTGAATAATAACCAACGGCATCATCGCTGAGCACCACTACCTTATCCAACGTCCTGACTGAAGCCAAGAACAACAGACTGAAAAGAGAACCTGTTATTCTGCCAAATCCTACCCGAAACTCTTCCCATATATAACAATGTACCGTGGTTACAAATTTTGTTTTCTTGCCAAACCACGGCTTGTAAAAGGTAAGATACAAATTGGGACGTATGCCATGAGCATGCACAATATCGTAGTGGGCAAAGTTGATGGGTCGGTATCCGTCTACCTTCTCCGTGGGAAAAGAAAGTTCAAAGATGTTCTCGTCAAAGTAAAACACCTTGCACTCATGACCATGTTCAACCATTTGTTTTGCCAGTTGCATGACCACCGACACTGGACCTGCATGCCTCAGCGCAGAAACCACATAAGCTATCCTCACTTTTTGATAACGCTGGTATGGCAAATGTCTTGAGCGCATCAATATAGAAAATACGTGTCTTCTCCATAAGAGATTATCTATTTATGTGAGTCTCGGAAAATTTTTTTTTGATAAAAAGGTACAACCAAAGCTCATTCATTTAAGAATAATATGTTTACAAGATACACCCATAAAATAGTATTTATAAAATTTATAATACGGTATATTGGAGGCTCATAAATACTGAATTTTCTTTACAAAGTGCCTCTCATAACTCGCGTAAAAACAACCAACGGCAAAGTTGGTCGCAAATACGCGAGATATGAGCAATGTTTGTAATTTGGTGTTATTGAGTATGTTAAAACAAAATCATCTCTTTTCATTCCTAATTTTATCAATTTTTTGCGGCTAAAGCGTTGAGATAAGCCTGCAATTTGCATGCTTTAATGCGGTTATTACATGTAGATAACACCTCTAATGCGTGTTTCCTAGGGCATTAAATCAATGCTTCAGCTTGAAAAGACATTTATTTTGTTAAAATCAACCCTTTTTTGTATATCGTTTGCCTATTGATTTTTTCTATTTTGAAGATTTTAGATGGTCGTTTTTTGGTAAAATAACAGGACAAAATTGTTGTTTTGAAAATGTTTTCGTAGCTCAAATATATTTTTACAAACTTTACATTTTTACTTCGCTATGATTAATATCAGAACTTCTCTCACATAGCAAGTCCAACAGATAAAACAAAAAGCCTATCGGCTTCAGCATATAGCACCACAATGGCAATTTTGTCTTTCGTCCCTTGTAAGGTATAAGATACCGCCAAAAATTAACGGCATCTATGATATGCCGCCGAGGTCCGAAACGAGAATCTCGCACTAATTTTGAATAGTAAAGCATGGTTCCTTGTGGCGACTGACGATGTAGCTGTCGAAGATGATGCGACAATCCGTCCTCTAAATACTGGCAAATATAAATGTTAACATTAAAATGTCTCAACAAATATGTTTTGGCTATCTCATTGAATACCACATCCTCGGTAACGAACTTCTCACCTGCAAATTCAGGAAAAGGATACTTACGCAGCACCTCCGTCTTGAAAGCTTCGGCAACATCGCCACGCATTTTATGTTTCTGCCGAAACGTAACACTGTCAGCATCCAACACATCCGTAGTGAATCGTCTACAAATCCGTTCTCCATGAGGGAATGCCCGCATACCCACAACACCCGCAAACTTATTGGCATCTTTTACTTGCTGATAATAGTCAACCAAAACGGCAAGGCTGTCGGTGGGAAGGTAATCATCACTATCTACTATAAAGAACAACTCACCATGCGCCAGCTCAACTCCACGATTGATTGCTCTGTGCTTGCCACCATTCACCTGATGATAATACCGTATCGCTATGTTCTGCTCCTGTACCCACTGCTGTACCAATCTTTTTGTATCGTCTATACTGCCGTCGTCTATGATCAACCATTCAAAATTTGCATATGTTTGGTGTATCAAACTCTCATACAATCTTGGCAATGAATAAGCTCGATTATATATGGAAGTAAAAACTGTAACAAAAACTGACCTGTTCATTTCATTGGCAATAGATTTGAGGAAACTATGGGCACCTATAGTCCAATATTAAAAATAGCGCCTAATTAATTTATAAACTATTACTCTAATACTATTAGGTAGAAGACGTGTAGTAAATCGCAAAGTTATATTTTTACACATTGTCGGAATGCCAATGAATCCTAATTTGTAGACATTTAATTGCGTAATGGCTTCATCACAGGCATATTTCCAACCTCCTCTACGTTTTATAGTTAATGGAGAGCATCGAAACCATAACAAACTTTTTTGAATATTATAAATTTTAGTACCATTTTGCAACATTTTAATCCAAAGAAAATAATCCTCTGGAAACAAACTGGTTTGATAGCCACCTGCATCTAACACCTCGTTTTTCCTAAAAACAGCAGTAGAATGATTAACAGGACATCGGGTTTTCGCATAATTGTAATTATCCTTTGGTTTTTCTGGTAGTTTTCTCACCAAAGAAGAATCTCCAGGTGTCTTCTGAAATTCAGTTATCCAAGAACTGACAATCCCATATTCTGGATGCTCATACATGACTTTTATCTGTTCTTCAAAACGATTTGGCATAGCAATATCATCAGTGTCCATACGAACAATAATGTCATGTTTGCAATACTTCAATCCATCATTCAAAGCATAGCCCAAGCCTCTGTTTTTATCGAATCTAACAACATGAAGTTCGGGATGCTCAATTTCCATATCACATATAATCTGTTCCAATTGTTCACCTAAACGCCCATCCTCCACTAAGACTACATCGTCTGAACACAAAGTTTGATTGAAAACAGAGTTCAAAGATTCTTTCAAAAAAAGAGGAGATTCTTTATAATATACAGACAATAATACTGAGAACTTACATTTATCCATCGAAGTCAATTTTAGATGGTACTACAAGTTAATCTAATCCAATTTTTATTTTTATAGGAAACGAGTAAGAAAGTTAAGAAATGTAACTTGCTACTTTATTCAAGTACACTTACGTATTGAACCAAAACAGTACAAACTAAATGCTATCAAACTGATTTGAATTGCGATAGAAAACTTGTAAAAAAATACAATTACCAAATCTAAATCCAAAACCTTAGTTACTTCCTTCCTATGCTGTGATACTCAAATCCCAGAGCCTTCATGTCGCTTGGAACATAGATGTTTCTTCCGTCAACAACCAAAGGCGTGTTCATAGATTTCTTCACAACTCCCCAGCTTGGCAGACGGAATTGTTTCCATTCAGTAAGCACCAACAATGCATCGGCATCAAGAACGGCATCATACATATCTGTAGCGTAAACTACAGCATCACCTACCCTACGCTGACATTCTTCCATGGCAACAGGATCGAAGACACAAATATTAGCACCTGCCTGTTTCAATAACTCAATGGTTACAAGCGAGGTTGCCTCTCGCATATCGTCTGTCTCTGCCTTGAAGGAAAGTCCCCATATTGCTATCTTCTTCCCCTTCAGTTTGCCTTGATAGTAATGATTCAATTTCTTGAAAACAACTTCTTTCTGCGATGCGTTTACAGCCTCTACCGCCTTTAGCACTTTCATGTCGTAACCATTCTTCTCGGCTGTCTTTATCAACGCCTTCACATCTTTTGGAAAACAACTCCCTCCATATCCACAACCTGGATACAAGAATTTGTTTCCAATGCGTGTATCAGCACCTATTCCTTTGCGAACCATATTGACGTCGGCACCAATCAGCTCACATAAGTTGGCTATATCGTTCATAAAGCTGATACGAGTGGCGAGCATTGAATTGGCTGCGTATTTAATCATCTCCGCCGAAGGTATGTCTGTAAAGATGACACGGAAATTGTTCATCATAAATGGACGGTACAGCTTCACCAACAGTTCTTTGGCTCTGTCGCTTTCCACTCCTACGACGACGCGGTCAGGACTCATGAAGTCCTTGATGGCTGCTCCCTCTTTCAGAAACTCGGGATTGCTTGCCACATCAAAGGGTATATCCACACCACGTTTGTCCAGTTCTTCCTGTATAGCTGCCTTGACTTTCTTGGCAGTTCCGACAGGAACGGTAGACTTGGTCACCAACACTGTGTATTTACTGATGTTGGCTCCAACGGTATGTGCCACTTGCAACACATAATGAAGGTCTGCACTTCCATCTTCGTCAGGAGGTGTACCTACGGCAGAAAACACTACCTCTACATCATCCAATACAGATGTCAAATCTGTGGTGAAATGTAGTCTTCCTTCTTTTACATTTCTCTGCACCATTTCATCCAAGCCCGGCTCGTAAATGGGTACAATGCCCTTCAAAAGCATGTCTACTTTTTTTTGGTCTACATCTACGCAGGTAACGTTGGCACCCATTTCTGCAAAACAGGTTCCACTAACCAAACCTACATATCCTGTTCCTACTATTGCTATGTTCATATTGTGAGTTTTTAAGTTAATGAGTTGGTAAGTTATTAAGTTATTAAGTTATTAAGTTGACGAGTTGACAAGTTGACAAGTTGACGAATTAATCTCTCAATGGATTCTGATCTGATTGATACCATTCCACAAACTTGCCAATTCCTTCGTGCAAACTAAAATGCGGCTGATAACCTAACTCTGTCTGCAACCTTGTGGTGTCTGCATTGGTCTGATACACATCCCCTGGCTGCATAGGCAAATATATCTTTTCGGCTTTCTTACCCAATGCCTGCTCTATCTCCGCAATGAAATCCATGAGTTTTACAGGATGCGAACAGCCTATGTTATAAATTTTATAAGGCACATGGTGAGGACAGTCCTCTGCGTTCAAAGTAGAATCTATCACCCGTATCGTTCCATTGACAATATCATCGATGTAGGTAAAATCGCGTATCATGTCGCCATGGTTGAACACCTTGATAGGTTCTCCCTTGGATATGGCGTTGGCAAACAACATTGGCGACATATCGGGGCGTCCCCAAGGACCGTAAACGGTAAAATACCTAAGTCCCGTTACACTGAACCCGTACAATTTGCCATACGCATGAGCCATCAGCTCGTTAGACTTCTTACTGGCGGCGTACATGCTCACTGGCGAGTCTACCTTGTCGTCCTCATGATATGGCACATGTTCGTTTAGTCCGTACACTGAACTCGAAGAGGCAAAAACCAAATGGCTTACTTCATGATTTCTACAACACTCCAACACATTCAGGAATCCAACAAGATTGCTGTGCAGGTAGGCAAAGGGATTTTGTATGGAATATCTCACCCCAGCTTGAGCCGCCAGGTTCATCACCTTATCGAAGTGATAACGCAAGAACAGTTGTTCCATCGCTTCCTTGTCTGCAATATCCATGCGCACAAACAAGCAGTTATCAAATTTTGAACTCTGTACGATATTCTGATGCCAAGAAACGTCATATTCATTGAAACCACACATTTGAAGACGCCCATACTTCATGCGGACGTCATAATAATCGTTGATGCAATCAACGCCCACTACAAAGTCACCTCGCTGTGCAAGTTCATACATTAGCTTCGAGCCAATGAAACCTGCAGCACCCGTTATAAGAATTTTCATATCTTGATAGGTTTATGGGCGGTTCTATAAATTACCGCCGTAAAGTTATGTCATGTTAGTCTTTTTACGTTTTGTCATCTTGCGATCTCTTTTTATATAAAACAGGCTGCGCCTCAACAATTCAAACAAGTTTGATTGTATTCGGCTTGCTCCGTTTTTGGCTCAATTTACTTGTTCGTTCAGTCGTATAGCTCGCTATACTCCTTCACTCACAAACAAATTGACCACAAAAATAGCCTCGCAATCTGTCAAAGCTAATTTATAGAACCGCCCTTATTTGACTATATTTTCAATTATCTGCATCCATTGTGCAGCTATGTTTTCTATTCGGAATTGTTCTCTCATCTTCCTGCTGTTCTGCCCAAATTGTTGGAGCAGCGGCTCATTATCCAACAAACTATCCAGCCTCTCTGCCATTTGGTCAGAGTCTCCACATGGCACTACATATCCATTTTCGCCCTCATGAACCAGCTCTTTAACTCCCGACACCCGTGTCGTCACGATAGGCAGCCCCACGCATACAGCCTCTATCATGGCATTGCTCATACCTTCTGAGTCGCTGCTCAGCGCAAAGATAGCACTTTCTCGGAGTCGTTCTACCACATCTGCGGTCTTACCTGCTAGCATTATTCGTTTCGACAATCCTGGCACCATGCCTTCCAACTCTTTAATATAATTGGTAAGCCGCCCTCGCTCTGGTCCTCCTCCATAGATAACCAGTCTCCATGCTTGATGCTTGGCGGCTATCTTGGCAAACGCTCCTATCAATACTTCATGTCTTTTTTGCGGATAGAGACGTGCCACAGAGATGATGGTCTTGGTTTTATGCACCTCTGTACTATCCACCTCTTTAAGGGCTTCTTCCCTTACGGGATTGTAAACAATACGAGTTTTTTTACGTATCCAATGCGGAAAGTAATCCTTAATGGCTTGTGTTTGTACGACAAAGACATTCGTAAAGGGCAAGACAAAGACCTTTAGCAGTCGACGCACCAACGGTTGTGTGCGTGGGTCTATCCTCTCCGAGGATATAATGGGCGTATGCGTTCCAAGCAATGCCAATATGGTAAAGAGGTAGACACCTTCTGTAAAGGCAATCACAACATCGGGCTTTTCCTCGCAGACATGCCTCCTCAGCCAAGCCCTTCGTCTGTTTATGCCTTGTAGGTTCTCGACAAATCTTACATTGCTGTCTTCTTCTGTAACTTGTTCATCCGCACCTCTGGCAGACTTTTCGTTTGTGGTCATTACAACCTTTACTCGCTTGTCCACCTTATAATAATAGTCACTATATCGCAAACATACTATCTCCACCTGATGTCCTTTATCAACAAAGTCGTCCGAGAGCAGACTTACCACACGTTCTGCACCACCACTGCCCAAAGCAGCTAAAGTAAATATAATTTTCATTGATTTGCTTTTTTCATTGACTGACGGATATGGTCAACAATGATTTGTGAAAACTACACCGCATCCTGACAATTAAGAAGACACATATTCTGTCACGCACTTTTCCGCCCAGCAACGGGGGTAGTACAACAGCAACGCGGTTATAAAGAATAACCAAAAAATGAAAGAATTTCTAACATGACTCTAACAAAATTGCTACCACACTTTTATTAGTAGTTTTGGCAACGGGCAAATATTCTTTTCTCAACGGATAGATATTTTTTTTGCAACGGATGAACAGAGGAATTCACAGATTTTATAATATTCCGTGGTCAATCCGTGAAGCTCCGATGCTACACACTCATTATTACAAGAGATAGTTTTTTTTACAACGGACAAGCATGGATGTATGCGGTTTATTTTTATATCCGTATCAAAATCTACTACAACAAATTCACCTATTTTATTATATATTACGTAGTAAGTTTTAGAAATGTCTTTTCAACTTCTCTCAACCCATATTTTGTAGGATAACTTTTATCTAAAGGTATCCAACTTCCAATTTCCAAATCCGCCTTATGCGGTTCAATATGATTATAACCAGACCCATGAAAAAAAGTAATTTCTCCAAAATATACTTTTCCATCTACATTATACAAATCAACTCTACAGTGTGGAAATGGCTTAGAAAGAATTTTTGCACATTCTACCATATAATCAAAATTCTTAGGCTTTTTAATTGAATTATCAAGAAAGTTGTCACGAGTTTCTTTTATTTCAAGCAAATTAAATTGCATATCATACACATTTCTATAATAATGTTCTGTATGTCCTCCGTCTTTGTCACAAGCGCCAATATCCAAGAATAGAAGTCTTGGAACGCCTGCGAAACACATAAACTTATAATCCAAAAGAGAACTTCCGTCAAGAGGTCTTAAGATTTTTTCAATTACGATTTGAGGTTTTATATACTTATAATTATATTCAAAACCATAATAATAAAAGTTATTACGAAGTAAAGGTCTAAATATTTTTTTTATTTTTTCTTTATCGAAATTATCTTTCGTACAAATTATATTCCCACCTGAAAGATGATTGCACTTCAAAAAGAATTCATTCGGCAGCTTTTCTATGTCTATATCATCTACACTTGTAAAATTCGCATAACACTCATTTAAGATATCGCGTAAGCCACATTTCTCAACATATTTTCTTACCAAATATTTATCCGTACAAATGGTCATAAGAGGATTGAAATAATGAAGTTTCAACCACCATATTTTCTCGTCAAACGTTTGTGGCTTGTCAATACTTAATTTCTTATGATATAGGACATAATATTTAATATGTGCATATATCCTTTTGGGTATAAGAAAAGCTCTCATACGGAAATAACAACGCTTTAAGTTGTTATAAAATAACGTCTCTTTTATTTTCATTCTAAATCTATTTAAATGCTCTGTTATAATTATATCCTCTTTTATTAGAAATGTGTATTATCAATAAAATTGTTGCGTGATTAAATAAAAAACCTATATATGCTTTAAGTAGTTAGGCTACGAGAAATGATTGGCGGAAAGATTCCACCATATTCTCCGATACCGCAGTATTATTTTATACGGCCTTAATTCCCTCACCGATAGAAACAAAGTCGCCTAAGATGTAAATTCGTATTATAAGATATTATATAGTGTTTGTCTAAAAATGTTTAACTACTTTTTTCAACAATTCCTCCCATCTTTTTATCGTCTTATCAATTGTATAATATTTAGAACGTTCAATGGCAGCTTGTTGAACTTTTTGTCGATAAACATCATCATCTATCATTTTTTTGATTGCTAAAGCTAATGCATCCACATCGTTTGGAACACAAATTAACCCTTCAGAATCATTACGAATAATCTCCCGTTGCCGTCCTTTGAAATCGCAAGCCACACAAGCACACCCCTGAGACATAGCTTCAATGAGAACCAATCCAAAGCCTTCGTATCTACTACTTAAAACAAAGATAGCCGAGTGCTTGTATCTATCAACAATATTTTTCTGATATCCCAAGAATTTTACTTGATTTTCAACGTTTGATTTCCGAACAATATTCTGCAACAACTCTAAATCTTCTTTTTTCCCTTCTCCAGCAATTTCCAAAGTCCAATCAGAATATTGTTTGGCTATTGTTCCCCAAGCCTTTAACAAGATGTCAAAACCTTTATAATGCCAGTCATCAATTCTTCCTGCAGCTAATACAATCTTGTCTTTTACAGGTAAGTTAATAATAGGGGTTAGGAAAAGAGGATTAGGCATAACTACCGTATTCTTTAAACGCAATCCTATGAACTCTTTATCAGCCTCTGTTAGTATTGTTACACAACAATATAATTTATTTATATAGAATTTCGTTATAATCTGCCATTTAGTAAGAGGTGTATTTTTTGGTCTTTCAAAGGCATTATGCTCAGTCATGATAACTGGAATATTCAATCCTATCGTAGCCAATTTCGCAACCAAGCTGCATGTTTCCATAATACCAATAATTACATCCGGTCGATAAGTTTTGGCGTATTTACGAATATTTGGCAACGTACTTGTCCACTTCTCAATTTTAGAAGATATACTTGAAAATAAAGGCAAGAGCTGTACACTACTCTCTACCTCATACGTTGGCTCTTCTAAAGTATTAGATATGAGATATACGCTATGAGAAACGGACAAGCCATTGGCGAGCATTACGCCCACACGCTCAGCACCCCCATACGACAATCTGCTACAGACAATAAATATCTTCATGAGTTTATTATTTCGAAACAAGAACAACGATGCCTATAATTGCTGCAATATTTGTTCACCTCTCATCATTATCATGGCACTGCTATACTTATCATGGAAGAAATAGACAAACACAACTCCACAAGCCAGTAAAAAAATCATACGCCATTTCATAGAAAGTGATTTCGCCATAAGTGGGAGCATAAAGATTTCCAGGGTGGCAAACATGGTTGAGGTGCGACCAGAAAGAGTTGTATAGTTGCAGAAAATGATAAGAAACAATGTGGAATAAAAATAACCCGTGCGGTATACATCATAATAAGATGAAAAACACCGTAACCTATCTTCCATAAATGTAAACATCAACAAAATGAAAACTTGAAAATAAATCATAGGATTTGCAAGTCCTTTCGCTTCATCCACATACATTCCCTCTGTATAAGTAGTATATTGCAAGTCTTCACTATACGTCTCAACAAAATTGGCAATTGAAGAGAACATTACCTGTGAAACAATGAAAGCCAGAACCAATCCAATAACGATGTGGCTCTTTTTCAATTTTAGCAAACAAATGAAATAAAGCGGCAATCCAATAATAGCCATATGGTGGAACTGATAAGCCACTAAAACCAACAAGAGATAGCGCCACATCTTTCGTTCTTTGATAAGGTCTACCCCAAGCACAATCAATAATATTGCTAACGAAGCACGCATCTGCATAAAATCACGATTAAGCAAAAAGCGACCTATATAGATACAAAGCCCTATCAAAGGAAACACAGAATATCTTTGCAGATTCTTATACAACAAAAACATAGATAGTCCACCCATGACGAACAAATAAAATCGGCTATCATTAACTATTACCTTGACACATGATGCCAAAAACCAATATCCTGATTCGGCATAGCCAAATGGTTTAGCATTGAAAGAGAAATCCCATGGCAGTGGTGCCATGTCAAATGCTATCTGATACACCAACTCATCTGGCCATGCCGTCCGAACACCAATGGCGTATGTAAGAACACATAGAGCCAAAATCAGAACCTTATGTTGGTGTTTTACTTTATTCTGAATAACCAGTACAAAGCAAAACAAATAAAACAAAGCAAACAGAACAACCATAAATTACTAATTATTTTGAATCACAAATATTTTTTAGCTGTTTCATCCTACGTTTAACATGAAAGAGTGTAAAAATAACTCTATTAGAAAATTGATACCAGCCATTACATGCGACATACATCGCCCAACGAACCACCAAAGGTTCGTTGAAGCTCATCACCTGTGACCGATAGGATGCAAACCGCTGCTTAAAAAGCAATGAACTATAATAATTGCCTCCATTCCAAAAAGCACGAGAGAAGATAGCCTGGTGTTTACTCTTCTGCGCTATCTCCAAAGCATTTGTACCTTGGAGCAAGTTTGTGAACATCTGAAGAATATGAACGTCCATTTCATAGGTTCCTTCATCATAATGACGTGTTAACGAAGTGGGATTATACATATAGTGATAGAAAGCAACGGGAACGTATGCAACCTTAATATCATGCAGCAAGAATTGCGCCATGACATACTGATCTTCACATCCATAGATACCCTTGGGATATTGGATATTAAATTGTTGGTATAGGTCTCGGCGAATCAACTTATTTACCGTAAAGCCACCTATTTTCCAGAACAATTCCTGCAAAATGATTTCAGGTTTAAGCTCAGAAGGTTGTTGATTCACATAATGCCGTGAATACTCGTCTTCCCGATAAAGGTCACAAATGGTGATGTCCGCCTGCTCTCGTTCTGCAGTTTCGAACAGCAAGTCCAACCCTTTTTCTTCTACATAATCATCAGGATCTGCAAAGATGGTGTACTTGCCTTTTGCATGTTGAAGCCCATAGTTGCGTGCATCGCTCAAACCGCCATTAGGCTTGTGATATACCTGTATGCGTGAATCTTTGTCAAGATATTCATCGCATATCACAGCACTTTTGTCTATGCTGCCATCATCAATGAGCAACAGTTCATAATCTCTGAACGTCTGTGACAACAGCGAATCAATGCACCTGCGCATACAGTGCTGCATATTATAGATAGGTACGATGATGGATATAGAAGGTTTGCTCATTTCTTCATGATGATAAAAGTAATAATGATACGTAGCTTCTGCAAAAGAGACAAGTCAGGCCAAACATACTTATAGAGTGTTTGCACTTCTTTGTTGCGATACCATTTGCTTGGACATTCTCCCCAATCTGCACTTGATATTTTCTTGAAATATCCTATAAAACCCAAAAACTTGGATTTACTGATGCCGTGTTTGTTGTGCAAACACTCAAAAGCTTTTTGAAGATGTTGTAGAGAAGCGATGCTATAATTGGTGGATGATTGATACTTGATATGAGAAGCCACATCCGTTGTTATGTAGTAGTAGTAGTAGTAGTAGAGAATTTTGTAGGTTTTTATTTTGGACAAATAAAGCCACACAAAGTATGTATCCTCACCCACTTTCATGTCTTCAAGGAAACGCAAGTTACCTATGATGCTACGGTTATAAAACTTAGTTACTGGTCCACGCAATAAATTATAACTGATATATTGGTTAATAAAGTCTCTTAACGCTGGTTGTGGATGAACATTATCCAACACTAATCGCTCCACCTCCTCACCATGCTCGTCATGCATGAAATATCCTCGCAGTAAGAGTTCTTCGGTTGAATTGACAACCTCGTCAAAGAAATGTGCACCTATGCTATCATCCGAATCCACAAAGGTAATCCATTCTCCTTGTGCAATATCTAACCCTCTGTTACGAGCCGCACTAACTCCAGCATTTTGTTGATGAATAACTCTCACCCTATTATCTTTTGATGCGTATTCATCGCAGATGACAGGCGAGGCGTCTTTTGAGCCGTCGTCTACAAGTATAAGCTCAAAATCTTTCACATCCTGTTGAAGTACTGAATCCACACATTCTCTTAAAGTGCGCTCAGCATTATACACTGGAATGATGACAGAAAGTATCGGCATTTGCTTTTAGGTTCAACGTTTTCTCTCACCAATAGCCCATCCCAACTTGATTGTTCGGAAAAAGGTCGTTAAATAAGAGGACAATATAAAAGATAATATAAAAGTTGAAGTAGCCAATACCCAAGGGTTTATTGACAACTTTTGAGTTATATATAGCAAACTGTAAATTAACACAGGATGAAAAAGGTAAATACCAAAAGCATTATTTGAGATGCGTTGATAGATATCGCTTTGAACTATTTTACTGTTAGAAAGTTGTTTGGAACATATATATAATGTAATACTACCTGCAACAGCACAAAAAACTTCAATTATCCAATGAACCATTGAAGGCAAATCGTATTTCAAAATACACCATGTAACAATACTTATCACAAAGCACAACAGACCTACATATCTCACACCAAGAAATCCGTCTAATTTATTTTTGTTTTGCATAAATGCGTACCCCAAATAAAAGTAAATCGAATAGCGAAACATCGGTCCCAATTGAAAGAAAGTGGGAATATATCTGCTATACCAATTTAATATGAGGGCAAGACACAGTCCTACAATACAATTATGCTTATCAACATATTTATCAAAAAACCGAAATAACAGAAAAACTTCAAAAAGCATCAATAGAAACCACAGATGTCGAGGATCTATTGCTAAGATATAATTAACAAAAAAATATTTCAAAGGATTATCTCCTGTAAAACCTAATACAAATAAGGTTGGAAAAACAACGAAGACAGAAAAAAAGATATATGGAACTATAATTCTTTTTAATTTATTAAGCACATACCCCCCCAATTATTATACTTCATTAACACTCTTCTGGTGTAGAAGTAAACACCTCCCGACACTGCAACAAAAGCTGGCATATGAAAAGAGTAGATGTAAGAACAAAGAGTTACAAAAAAATCATTGTCGTAGTACGGCTTAACTAACCCACCGTCCCTATAATTGGTGAACACATGTCCTAACACAACTAAAAAAGTAGCTAAGACTTTCATCACGTTTAATTCTTCGACAAACTTTGTCTTTACTTGCATATGAAACTATTGTGATACACTCTCACATATTATCTTGCATCGGATAGGCAAGGAAGCACACGGTGTTTATATTCCGTGTCAATCTGTGAAACTCCGATGCTAAACACTTATTACGAATGAAGAGTAAATGGGCAGGCTTGAAGTATGCTCTTCATGTCGATATGAGGGTGTTGCCATTCGTCAACTTCTTTGAAAATAGTATCAAAAGACGTCTCTTCATTAACTGTAAGGGGCTGGACAAACGTTCGGTCTATAGATGAAGCATAATCGTAGAACTTAAAATACCCGCCAGAGATGTTTCCCGTTAATTCTATCCAGCAGTTGGGAATGCCGTATGCATCGGAAACTATCAATCCATGTAACGAACTGGAAGCTATCTGCTCGCAACTGCATATTTGGTCAATAACATCCGTCCACTTTCGATAATTGCCCAAATCTATAATTAATATATCAGGATGATTTTGCTTTATATTGAGAACGAACGGGTGTTGCTGATCAACAACATGGGGAATAATGCCCAGTTTGAACTTTTTATTGATAGTCTTTGGCTGATAATACAGTGGCAACAGTAAGGCTGGGTCGCCATAACTATCTGGACACGATATATTTCTATCTAATAGAAAGCTTTGAGTTTTCTTACCACGTACCGAACAAATCTGAACTGGCAACACAAAATTTCTATCTTGTCCAGAAACACCACTTCCCCAAACAACCGTTTGTGTATTTGAATAGCCAACGGCATCAAGTAATGTACCTATGCAGAGATAATTGCGTAACCGCAACTTTTTAGCTAACCAAAAATGCTGATATATAACAACAGGTCGCTTAGTCATACGGTTTAACAAATAATAATTTAAGTCATCACCCCAATTGCGGTGTCGTATGCCCTGCCATTTAAGACCATCCACATAGCCATTTAGCACTATCGCATTTCTGAAACACAATAGAAAACAATATTTTATCTGTATCCATATTTTCAGTAGAATTGTCATACTGCTTATCTATAGTTCTTGAAAGAAGGCATCAACGACTTATCTTTCAATAGTTTGGCTCGATATTTAAGACATAGGGGATGGAATATTGCACCTTGCATCATCGACCAAGCAAGTGGATAATCGGCATTTCTACCAAATATATCTCGCGCAGGATGTTTTTTCAACTCGTCGGCATAAGTCATAACCCGTCGTTTGGCTTCTTTATGCCACTCTATAGTAAGAGGTGTATGCGGTCGACAGACAAAGGCACCATTACCTATCAACAAGCGCCAATAAGTTTTAAGATCTTTTTGCAACGTTGCATCCTTTACATCTTGATACGCTGCCCCCAAGAACCCAACCTCAGGATAGCCAATGGCATACGCTTCCGAATTATCCAACCGATTAAAAGCATCTACCCAAGAATGAGAATAAGTTTTGATGTCTGCGTAACCTCCTCCATAATGATGCATAAAATAGGAACGTAAATAATCTGACTTATGATTTAATGACAAATATTGATAAGCTTCTGGCAAAGGGTCGTCGTCTTTAATATAGGCATCTAAATTTTTGGGAGTTATCAATTTAACATCAACACCACAAGTTCTTTCCAAAGAATTGATACCAGCCATGCGATTAGGCGTTATTTCATTATCTCCTGTCCAAAAGATATAAATTACCCTTGGAACCTTCTCATGCCAAAGGCAATGGGCTTCGTTGGTAGTTGCAGGAACTTCGTTGACCAAAAAGCTATTTGGATATTTCGTACTATCAAACGTGTAGGGCACAACATAGGAATATAACCATGTTTTTACTTGATTGTAATTCACGGCAGCCCAATAGTACACTTTATTATAAAGAAATTTGAAATTCCCCATAATAATATTTACATTTTTCTTTTCGTGAATGATTGACATAAAGAGTAACTCAACATTCGTAATCTATCTATCAGCACAGACAAGATGAATATGCCTAAAATAGCAAATAAAGCAAGTATAAAACCATAATTACTGCCTGATATGAGGCTTTTCATTAACATCCTATAATAAGGAAAGACGTACTCGTTGCAGTGGAACAGATAAACAGCTAAACTGGATGTCGCTATCACATTAACAATGTTGCTATGAAACTTTAAACGGCTGAAATACAATAACAAGGAAACAGAGGACAATATAACGAGTGGATTGCCATAATTGTACAATCTACTGTTTAGCGAAACCCGTAATCCATAATTCATCATAAGACATGCCAGGAAAGCTAACAACAAGGAAAGTCCTATGTACAGAAACAAATAAGTGTTTCTGTTTTTAAAAATTGGTGGATATTGGCGTACATACCTACCTATCAAATATAAACCTATAAACGAAAGTGCCGTTGTTCCATTCATCGTAAATTGTATTGATGCAGGTTCCAACCAACCATACACAAACATGAACAATAAATAACTTCCTAACATCACTTGAAACTGCCGTCTTGTCGCTGTTGCGACGAAACTATTGAGAACTGGTGAAAGGAGATAGAGTATAAGATATGCCTTGATAAACCAATAATCTCCTGTATTAAATAAAAATATATTTTTAATACTAAATATCGTTAATGAATGGGGGGGGGGGAGTAAGCATGAAGTATACAAAACCACCTAAAGAAAAAAACAATATCTGAAAAACAAACTCCTTCAGTCTATCTATAGAAAACCGAATGCCAAACCAACCAGAAATCAAAACAAAAACATCTACACAAACTATTGAAAGAGATTCTACAAAGTGTCTAACAAATGTTATATGGGGTGCAACGTTCCAATCTTCAATCGTTGGTGCACCTATTGATGAGAAATTGGCATGAACTACCATTACCAATAACATAGACACGATTCTTAATAACTCAAAATTTGAACTTCGATTCTTCACCCCAACACTCATGGTCACTTACAAATTTGCATCAAACAAGACTATACCTTAAAAAACTTAGAAATATAATCACCTGTAAAAATTCATTTTCTCTTACCTAATGCTAACGGAAAATTCAACAATAAAAATTTGATAGGATAATAACTGATGCCCATAATCATTGCTGCTATAATCCACGGCAGCAAAACAGTATCATCTAAAATAGAACCACCAAACACTTTGACCAACATAAAATAAAACATAAGAATAACTGAACCTATAATCCAATATGTTACAAGTACCCAATAAGGATGTACCTATGCAAAACATACCTGTCAAAAGAAGTACCTTCCATGAAGATAAATGTATCCACGCCTCTATGTTGTCTCTCATTATATAACCCGTCAACAAAAAAGGAAGACTGGGAACTACCCTATATAATTTATAAGGTATCAACGGATTTTCAGTTAACCAAATAGGCTCAACTACAAGATAGACAAGCAAAAGAATCAATACAACTTTTGCATATTTCGTAACAAAAGAAAAACATTTGATGTCCCCCATGAGAAATCGAGCACATAACAATGTAATGACAAACCACACCCCAGGGAACAAATAAATATATTCTAAATCTGGGTTTGTTACTCCACCCCAATATGGCAATAGACATCTTTCCATAAAATGAGAAAAGTCTAATGTTCCCTTTATCATTTTAGGAAGGATATACACACCTAAATTAACTACTGAAAAAAGTAAAATAGGAATACCGAATGCTTTCAGTGTCTTTTGCCAAGGATGCGGCTTGTACAAAAAACCTGATATAAAGAAAAAAGCAGGCATGTGAAATGCGTATATCAAATTATATTGCCATTTGATTGGAAAGCAGTGACCCACAACCATTAGATAGATTAAAATAACTTTTGCCCAATCTATCCAATGAAATCGTTGTATACGTTGTGTCATACTAATTATTTTGTAACTATTGATATCTATCGGATTGATAAAATAGAACTATTTGATTACTTACTTGCAATTCTATTTTTAAGAAACATGAGAGCCGCCTTTCTCTCGTTACATTCCATTCCTATAAAGCATATACAACACGACGTTGACAGAACACTTATCAGACATACAAAGAATACGCGTAAAAGCGAATCGTTCATATAGAAATAAACTACCAAGGGTAAGATAGCAGAGACAACAGAAACAGCAAAAACCTTTAATAAAACGTGTCGTATATATTGGAGATAAGTAATGTATATGTAATCCCTTACCAAATGTATTTTTACAAATATCAACAACGTATATACGATAATGTGAATGATATATGTGGATATCGGTGAGAAACCTATTTTATAAAAGATGAGAGTTACAGGGAACTCAATAAAAGTAAACAAGCTGGTAACTATTGCATATTTACGAATTTTCCCAGTTGCATGTTGAGACGTGGTCAATGTATTACCTAAGACAAACATCATTGTTGACAAAAGCGTAAGTCTTACGAAGGGGACAGAGTAGTCGGGCACTTGCTGCAACCAAAGTGTGAGTATCGTTTTGGTCTCTAAACATAACGGTAAGGAGAAAAACAACACGAGAAAAAAAGAATATTTTGCACCTGTGAAAACCAACTTTTGCATGTATTCATAATCGCCAACAGCATAAGATTTGGTTATCTGCGGATTTAATGCCATCATAAAATTAGAAACAAAATTCTCAACCATCGCATTTACCTGCACTGCAATACCTCTTGCCGCATTGAGTGTAACTCCGAAAAAAAGATTGATTAAAATATTGATACCCTGCGTATTGAGAATCCATGAAGCATTCCCAAATAAGCCCCAAAATGAGAAACCGCCTATTTCCTTCAACAATGCTTGGTCATATTTCAGCTTAAAGCGACACTCAGAAAAATGGCGACGACAATAGAGTACATAGATAGATTCCACTAAGATAGCCGCAAGCAGTAATAAAACCGCATAAGTCTTCAACTTGTCATAAGGAGAGAAAAATAGGGCAAAAACTACTGCCAACTTCAACACGGCATCCAATATCGTTAAATAAGCAAAAAGACTAAACCTTTCGTAAGCCACGACAGAGGCATGGTAAGGAGCCGTGTTCATGCTAAGCACAAAAGAAAGAATAGAACATTGTAAAACGAAGTTTGCTGCACCCATTCTATCGGGTGGAATATTCATCTTGGCATTGAGGAACCAAACACCCAAGACCTCAATGAGTACAACTATCACAATAGACATGACGAGTTGAACTAACGTAATGGTTGAGAAAATGTCCTTTAATCGCTCTTTGTTGCCTGTACCTACTTCGAAAGTGATAAATCTGCTAATTGACCCAGAAAGTGTCGATGTCAAGATGCCAAACATGGCTACCACTCCACCAACAACATTATAGGTTCCATAGTCGGATACACCCAAAGTTTGCAGGATGACCCGACTGGTATATAGACCTATCAGCAACATGACGAACATTCGGATATACATGATAGCCGTGTTTTTTGCTATACGTTTACTGTTGTGTTGCTGATTTTCCATTTTCTATTTAACAGAGTTAATGTTTTCTTAAAGATTTACGCCAATTTTTTCTGTTTAGTCTTATCTTCAATCAAATTCAATTTCTATCAAGAGTTATATAGTACTCCCTTACCACGGTTCAAACCCCGTTGTTTTTACGGCTTCCACATGTTTGTTTATCTCTTCCAAATCAATGAAAGCAGAATCGTCAATCTCTCCGTCCTCTTTCATATCTTCGTACTCCCATACACCGCCACTGTCTTCTTCGGGACAGGCTCCCTTACCTTTGATGCAGGTGGCATGGTCAGAATACTCGTCGAATACCTTCTCAAGCGTGATGTCGTGAATCCAGTCGTCGCCGAAATCATAGACATAGCAAAATTTCTTGATGATACCTCCGTCACCGAATAACTCTCCTACTGTGAACTTTCGGGCATCATAGTCAGGTCGACACCAATCCTCTTTATCCTCCTCTGCAATATACAGCGACTGACTGTATGGTTTATCACCGAAACAATACAGATGTTCGTTCCACCAGCCAAATGCTTCTTGAATCACGGCGTGGAATCCTGAGAAGGTGAAGTTGGCAGGTACTAATACGCGTCGCCATACGGGTGGATTGGTGATGCCTCTCAATTCAATCTTGAACTGATAGATTATCTTTGCTTTCGTATTTGATTTCATGATGTTATCTGACTTAAGGCTTGTTCTATAAATCGTTACCTATTATTATAAGAGAGAGAGATACTAACTATAGAAAATAGCATTTGTCTTACTCCCAACAATGATCGTCCCAAGAAGAGTCTTCGTCTTCAAACTCAAAAAGTTTGGAGTGCGCACCACTGGCGTCACACTCATTAGTGCTTCCTGTAGTATCTACATTACCTTCATTGTTTACTCCTGACTTGCCCGATTCTTCTAACAGATGAATTGTGCTATCGACGCATAAAACATCTATATGTGGAGTTATATAAATTTGACGCACGACTATATCTTATTTACATACACATATTATCTTTCCATTCTTGACGTAAATGCCTGGTGGCAGAGGTTGACTATCGTCCACTATCATTCCCTGCAAATTGTAAGTACGAGAGTTATGTGATTTCAATTCAGGAAGTATATCCATGATAGCGGTGGTTTCGTCATCAAACCGTATGGCGTATTTGCCATTTGATAATGCGTTTGAATTTTTCTTTATTCTAAAGAATGCACGCATACCATTCATTCTGTTATGCGACGAAGAGGGTTTATACAGTTTGTCACCGTTTCCAAGGAATAGTTCTGTACCGTCTGTTTGTAGCTCCGTGGGGTTAAAAGCACCCACGAAACAGAAAGCTCCCGTTGGATCGCTCACTACAGTAGGCATAGCATTGGTGTAAATGACATTCGTAAAAACAGGGTTCTCTACTGTCTTTGCAGGCTTTAGCAGATAGGGAACACCTGCTTTTATTTCCTTTGCTTCTGCAAAAATCATCGTACCATTCGCATCTATATTTCCCGTAAAAGTTCTTAATCTATGGGTGTTTCCAAATAATTCCTGCACTTGACTCTCCTCCACATCAAACGGCAAACAAAGGGTATTCCAATAGTCTTTGGAGAAAGTGCGCTGCACTTGATATGAATAAATCTCTTCAGATTTGATGTGTTGGCTTTGTAGCTCGTGCTGATCGGATAAAATGGAGGCAACTTCTATAAAAAACAAATATAAAGCTCCTTTTTCATATTTTTCCCCTTTCATTTCAACCGTAAGAGTTCCACTATTTATGTTACCCTCAGTAATATAAAAATTACTTAAGTCATCATTGAGATCTTCTTTCTTTTTCGTGTATTTACGTGTATCACTGAATTTCTCTTTATCCGAACCGAGGGTCATGCTTACTTCGTAACCTCTCCCTTTTCGTCCTTTTGCTATATATGTGGACACTCTTACCAAATCCACATCCTTAAACGGTGTTGTGGTTTCTAAACAAATAATCTGAGATTTTTCTTCTTGTTTCCCCACATGCAGGCAATCCACATCGCTATCAGCAAGCGCTCCATCTACTGTCAATTTCCATTGATGACCGTAAGATTTATCTGCTGCATAAAATGTTTGCGGAGTATGCTTTCTATTTTTATACACGCAATTTTTGAACAACTCTTTAAAATAAAACCTTTGTGCATGAGTTTCTACCGTCCCAAGAAATAACAGTATCAACCATAACAGGCAAAGATTTACATACGTTTTCATGAGTAATGATTTGAATGGAAGTGTTCCTCTGTTATTAAGTTGATAAACGAATCAGACTCGCTAAAATCTATCCCTTATCTTTATCCTTGCAGCGATTGCCTGTACCAGTCGTACAACCATTGCACGCCCTGCTCTATTTCCACCTTGTGCGTCCAACCCAAAGAGTGCAACTTTGACACATCGATGAGTTTGCGCGGAGTACCGTCGGGTTTACTTTCATCCCACACAACGATTCCTGTAAAACCAACGGTTCGTACAATAAGTTCGGAGAGTTGCTTAATGGTTAGTTCCTTTCCCGTACCTATGTTGATATGACAGTTGCGTATCTCGCCAAGTGAGGGAATAGCACCACCACGTCCCTCGCTATTGTTTCGATTTACCTCACCATCGGTAGCAGTGCCGTAAAACACGCTCGAATACTTCTCAATACCGATGATGTCCTTAAAGTCTACATTTAGAAGGATGTGTACCGAAGCATCTGCCATATCCTCACTCCAAAGGAACTCACGCAATGGCGAGCCTGTTCCCCAAAGGGTTACCTTATTGTTTTCTATGCCATAAAACTTCAATGCCTGCAAGATGCGTTCTTTACTACACTCGCCGTCAACATTGTCTTTTCCTATCTGCTCTGCCAAAGCCTTAACAGGATTAATCGGTCGCTTGTTCATGTCCACCCGAATGGCTTCCCAGTTATCCTCATGAATCAGTTTAGCCAAATAGATCTTGCGCATCATGGCAGGCATCACATGACTGTTCTCCAAGTGGAAGTTGTCATTGGGACCATATAGATTAGTGGGCATCACCGCAATATAGTTCGTGCCATATTGTAGGTTATAACTCTCGCACATCTTCAGTCCGGCAATCTTGGCAATGGCATATTCTTCGTTGGTATATTCCAATGGCGAAGTAAGCAGCACGTCTTCTTTCATGGGCTGTGGTGCATTCTTTGGATAGATGCAGGTGGAACCCAAGAAGAGTAGTTTTTTCACACCATATTTATAAGCTGACGAAATCACGTTGCATTGCATCATCATGTTTTGCATGATGAAGTCGGCTCGGTACAGACTGTTCGCCATGATACCTCCCACGAAGGCAGCGGCTAACACCACTGCATCAGGACGTTCTGTCTTGAAAAAGTCGTCAACGGCTTGCTGATTGGTTAAATCTAATTCGCTATGACTGCGCCCTATCAGCTGGCTGTATCCTCTTGCTTCAAGATTCTTCCATATCGCTGAACCCACTAAGCCGTGATGCCCAGCAACGTATATCTTAGATGTTTTTGATAATGCCATGATTGATGAATAGGTCTTCTAAATTTTCTAGGGATACTAGGAAACCTAGGAATACTAGGTAATCTGGAAAGAAAAAACTATTTTCCTTACTATTTCACATTTTCCAAATCATACTCTGTCATCTTTTTAACCAGTTCTTCAAAGCTGGTTTGGCGAGGATTCCAGCCTAACTGTTCTTTCGCCTTTGTTGGATCACCGAGCAATTGTTCGACATCTGCGGGTCGGAAATATTTGGGATCCACCTCTACCAGCACTTTGCCAGTGGCCTTGTCAATGCCTTTTTCATTCATCCCCTTATCACGCCATTCAAGTTCAATGCCAGCATGATGAAATGCCAAGGTAGCGAAATCGCGCACACTATAATATTCGCCTGTGGCAATGACGAAATCGTCAGGCTGCTCTTGCTGCAGCATCAACCACATACATTGTACATAATCGGGCGCATATCCCCAGTCGCGTCGAGCGTCCAAGTTACCTAAATACAGTTTGTCTTGCAACCCATGCGCTATACGTGCAGCTGCCAAGGTAATCTTGCGGGTCACGAAATTCTCACCCCTCCGCTCGCTTTCATGATTGAACAAAATGCCGTTGCAACAATACATGCCGTAACTCTCGCGATAATTCTTCATAATCCAAAAGCCATAGAGTTTTGCCACAGCGTAGGGCGAACGTGGATAGAAGGGGGTGGTTTCTTTCTGTGGCACCTCTTGAACTTTTCCAAAAAGTTCGGAAGTGCTGGCTTGGTAGATGCGACAACTCTTTTCTAAGCCGCAAATACGCACTGCTTCCAACAGTCTGAGTACACCTATGGCATCCGTATCTGCCGTATATTCAGGAACATCAAAACTCACTTTGACATGACTCTGTGCTGCAAGATTATAGATTTCGGTAGGTTTAATCTCACCAATGATACGAATGAGAGAGGACGAATCGGTCATGTCAGCCCAGTGCAAATTCACTAAGCGAGACTGTTTCATATCCCGCACCCATTCATCTAAATACAAGTGTTCTATACGTCCTGTGTTGAAAGATGAGCTACGGCGAAGAAGACCATGTACATCATATCCCTTATCAATCAAAAACTCTGCAAGATAACTTCCATCTTGTCCGGTAATACCAGTAATAAGAGCCACTTTGCGATTTGTCATAAATATAAAATTAAATCATGAATATTATAGGTGAGATTTCATCTCATGTTGAACGAAGTGAGCGATTCTGGATTTCAATAAACAGAAAAAAGTAACTTGATAGCGAAAAAACTTATCCCTCGTCGCACAAGAAAAAACCTGAATTGAAACATCAACACACCCATGAATGCTCCTCCAAAGGGTTAAAAAACAGAGACACCCTCCTCTCCTTGTCAGTCGTTACTAACAAGCGATATAGGGTATCATCTCCATTTTTCACCTCCACTGTAGGGTTGTTCAAACCCGCAGAGCTTTCATTATGAAGTGTATTTGTTCAGTTTGCAAAGATAATTATTTTTATTTACATCGCAAATGTTTGTATCTCTTATTTCACACCAAAGAAACTGCAGATTTCGCTAAAGAAAGGGGTTTATTGTAAAGAACAATCTGCTTTTGGCTTCTGTTATAGCCATTATCATTCAATGAAATCCAATCATAAAAAAGCGTTGGTAAAATTGGTGATGCACTGCCTTGTTCAAAGAAAATAAATGCTGAATTTTCTTTACAAAGTATCTCTCATAACTCGCGTGAAAACATCCAACGGCAAAGTTGGTCGCAAATACGCGAATTATGAGAGACTTTTATAACACGTTGATATTGAACATATTATACATAAAGAACATATTTTCACTCCCTTTTTTACCGTTCATTAGCGGCTAAAGCATTAAGATAAGCCTGCAATTTGCATGCTTTAAGGCTGTTATGTCATGTAAATAACACCTCTAATGAGTGTTTCCAAGGCTGTTAAGTTAATGTTCTAACTTGAAAAGGCGTTTATTTTTGTAAAATCAGCGTAATTTTATATATCGTTTGCCTATTAAATTTTTCTATTTTGAAGATTTTAGATGGTCGTTTTTTGGTAAAATTACAGGACAAAAACGTCTGATGTTTTTAGCAAAAATAACAAGAAAAAACGCAACTCTTTTATTGATGTGTAATTACTATTGCAGCAAACGAGGGAAGCAATGTGATGCAGTTTATTCGTTAGACACGGTGCTGAAATAAAAGAAAAAAGATTATTTTTTACGATAAGCCACCCTATCTTAAATAAAAAAGTCGTGCATTATCCATACAAAATACTAAGCATTTTTGCTTAGCTCTTGCATCTTTTTAGTAACTTTGCACGCATTACAAAAATGCAGCTCAAATGAAAACATTAATTGACCGTATCTTGAAAGACGGGCGTTGTTATCCTGGTGGGATTCTAAAAGTAGACAAGTTTATCAATCACCAAATGGATCCCAACTTAATGAAAGCTATTGCCATTGAGTTTATTAAAAGATACAGTTCTACTGAAATCAATAAAATATTAACCATCGAAGCTTCAGGTATTGCACCCGCCATTGTAATGGGACTCTTGTTGGATCTTCCTGTTGTGTTTGCGAAGAAAAAGAAAGCTTCGACCATGGACAACATCTTATCCACTACAGTATTCTCATTTACCAAGCAACGGGAATATAATGTAGTTATTAGCAAAGACTACCTGACCCCACAAGACAAGGTTGTGTTTATTGATGATTTCCTTGCTTACGGTAATGCAGCAAAAGGAATCATCGACCTTTGTCAACAAGCAGGAGCAGAATTGGTAGGCATGGGGTTTATTATTGAGAAGACTTTTCAGCATGGTCGTGAAGTGATTGAAGCGGCAGGCGTTAGATGCGAATCATTGGCGATGATTGAATCACTCGATGACTGTAAAATCAAATTGAAAGGAATTGATTAACTCACAACACCAGCGACAAATGACGACTTCAACAAAACCACAAGAGCCTATCCTTCATCATCAAACCGATTTAATTTATGGTCTACATGATAAGCCGCAACTTAGAGAAGCCTTGTTTGCAGCGCTGCAACATCTTTTGGCTATTTTTGTGGCAATTATCACACCGCCTTTAATCATTTCAAACGCACTGAGCTTTGACCTTCATACAACAGGCTTTCTTGTATCTATGTCATTATTTGTTTCTGGCGTTGCCACCTTTATACAGTGTCATCGCATTGGTCCGATAGGAACAGGACTGCTTTGTATTCAAGGAACAAGCTTTTCATTTATTGGGCCCATTATTGGTGCTGGCATGTTAGGCATGATTGGTGGAAAAATAGATACAGAATTGGCATTAGCCTACATATTCACAGCTTGTATGTTTGCTTCAGTGGTGGAAATGTTTGTAAGTCGAATTTTGAAATACACTCAAAAAATTATCACTCCGCTGGTTTCTGGAATTGTGGTTACGCTCATAGGTATGTCTCTCATCAAAGCAGGCATTAACGCTTGTGGTGGCGGAGCAGCGGCTGAAGCTAACGGAACCTTTGGGTCGTTAATGAATTTGGGATTGGCTGCGTTGGTTTTGTTTGCCATCATTTTCTTTAATCGTTCGTCAAACAAAATCTTAAGAATGAGTTCTATCGTCTTAGGATTAGCCATTGGCTGCGTTGTAGCGTATTTTTTAGATATGATACCATTCGATGCGACACAAGATTATGGTGGGTTCAACATTCCTATACCGTTCAAATATGGTTTTAGGTTTGATATTTCGGCAATCATCTCTTTAGGATTAGTATATCTCATCACAGCAATTGAGGCGTATGGTGACATCACAGCAAACTCCCTTATCTCGGGTGAACCCATTCAAGGGCGTACGTTTGAAAAGCGAGCCGCTGGTGGTATTCTTGCCGATGGTTTTAACTCAATGTTGGCTGCCATATTTAATTCATTCCCAAATTCCATTTTTGCTCAAAACAATGGCATGATTCAACTCACAGGAATAGCAAGTAGATATGTGGGTTATTACATTGCAGGAGCTTTAATATTGCTGGGGCTGTTCCCTGCAGTAGGAATTGTTTTCTCTTTAATTCCTGCTCCCGTTTTAGGAGGTGCTACCCTCTTGATGTTTGGTACCGTTGCCGCAGCTGGCATTAAGATTATTGCCGCTACCAAAATTAACCGAAAAGCCATACTTGTTATGGCGATTAGTTTTTCCTTAGGATTAAGTGTTGAAATGGTACCTGACATTCTTAATCAAATGCCTGAGACCATTCGGAATATATTTTCCTCTGGTATTACAACAGGTGGATTAGCGGCTATTCTCACGAACTCACTTATCCACATCAAAGACTAATCGATAGATGAAATGGTCCGCAAATACAGCCATTAGGAACAACAACCCTGTTATATTTACCAGATAACAGCTCTTTTTATAATTATTTAAATATTTTACAAACAACATCATTCGTTATTCTCGTTATTTTTCCTTACCTTTGTACAGATTTTCTGCACACATTTTTCGTGCGTATATAAATATATTGTAATCAAAAGTTAGAAGTAAGGATATCAAAGATGAGACAATTAAAAATTCAGAAGAGTATTACCAATCGTTCAAGTGAAGCATTAGATAAGTATTTAGTGGAGATTGGTCGTGCCCCTTTGATTTCTATCGACGAAGAAATAGAACTCGCTCAAAAGATTAAAAAGGGCGGACCAGAAGGCGAAAGAGCAAAGGATAAGCTTGTTACAGCCAACTTAAGATTCGTCGTATCTGTAGCAAAACAATACCAACATCAAGGACTTACCCTGACAGACTTAATTGATGAAGGCAATATAGGGCTTATTAAAGCCGCTCAAAAGTTTGATGAGACACGTGGTTTCAAGTTTATTTCGTACGCTGTTTGGTGGATTCGACAAAGTATTTTACAAGCCATTGCGGAACAAAGTCGCATTGTGAGACTTCCATTGAATCAAGTAGGATCACTTAATAAGATTAATCACGAAATCAACCGATTCGAACAAGAACATCATAGACGCCCTTCTATCACAGAATTATCTGATGCAACAAACATCGACGAAGAGAAGATTGGACAGAGTATGATGGCAGACGGGCATCACGTAAGCATTGATGCGCCATTTCAAGACGGTGAAGATAACACCATGTTGGATGTCATGCCAAGTGGAGATGACAGTAGGACGGACAGACAGGTTGACCATGAATCAATGGCACAAGAGCTTAACACCGTATTAAACAAGGTGCTGAAAGATCGCGAAATAACTATTATTAAAGAATGCTTCGGCATTGGATGTCACGAAAAGGGACTCGAAGAAATTGGCGATCAATTAGGGTTAACCCGTGAACGTGTTCGACAAATTAGAGAAAAGAGTATTGCCAAGCTCCGTGACAGTGGTAATGCAAAAATCCTCATGAAGTATTTAGGATAAGAAATCTAACGAGTAGGAGATAAATACCATTAGTGTGTTTATCTCCTACTTGTTTAGTTGCATATAGAGTTCTATCTTATAAATGCTATTTTTCCGAAGGAACTAAATATTTATCGCCTGTTCGTCTAACAATTTCTTTGGCATATGAAGCGGGGAAACCAGGTCGCTTTACTCGTGAACCTAATCCTGTTTTGGTTCTCGTGAATTGTCCGTTCTTCACAGGTTTAACAGCCATGTCGTTGTATTTAACGATTAAGAAGATAGCCAATTGTTTCCAACGACTTAGCATCTGTTGGGCTGTCTCATTAGAATATTGGTTGAGATACTGGATTGCTTCTGCCTTGTTGTTTTTATACAGACGTAAAGCTTCTTCTTCCACTGCATGTTGCTTTTTGAAATATGACAATTCTAACGAGTCACGAACAGCTTTCACATCTGGAAACATTTGTTGATAACGAGGATAGACCATATTGCTTACCCAATTGCACACCCAATAGGCATTTTTATCAGAAAATGTTACAGCATCTGCTCCCGGCGTATGATAGCATTCAGGCTGCGATGTGTTTCCACAATAAATAGGCGTATATGCTATCATATTTCCATCGTCATTGCCAAACCAGAGCAATCCTCCTATTTCTCGAGGCAACCAACTTCGCATCTGACTTACATAAGTAAATCCTGACTGCTGGGTGGATGTTGGTCTTTCATTAAAATAGGTCTGCTCACCAACTTTATACTTTAGTGGTGTTGGACGATAAGGCATTTGCCAAATACCTCCTCCGATATCAACACTATCTATTGCCAAGGGTGTTCCTTCATAGTGATCGCGCATGCAAGCCTGTACGTCTTGAATACTTACTTTCTTTTCAGGGATAATCCATAGCGGCATATCTTCTGCATTTGGATCTTTACCTAACGCCCATGGCAAATACTTGGACATATCTTGAAAGTGATTGAAGAAGCTCCAAACTCGCGCATCACAAAACCTACGTCCAGAGAAATCAGGTTTTGCATAAGCTTCCTTCCATGAGAAATCTGCATCTTTACCAGTGTACCAACCTTTCTTCCTCGCAAACTCAACAACATCTTTAGAATAGAGAACATTCTTTTTATCCTTCATATTAAATTTACCAATTCTGCTTTGGTTGGCATGACCACATACCGCATTATCAGGAATACGTATCGCTACCCATACGGTTCCTTTGCTTCCAGGACCTTTACCCATCATCTCCATAATCCAAGCCTCATTTGGATCACAAATGGTGAAAGTTTCCCCCTCACTATTATATCCATATTGATTAGTCAGAGTTGTCATAATACGAATCGCTTCTCTGGCGGTCTTAGATCTTTGCAACGCAATGTAAATCAGTGAACCATAATCAATGATACCTGTTGTATCTACCATTTCTTCACGACCTCCATAAGTTGTTTCACCTATGGTTACTTGGTATTCATTGATATTCCCAATCACATTATAGGTTTCGGCTGCTTCTGGTATCTGTCCATGATAAACATTGGAATCCCAATCATAAATATCACGCATTGTACCTGCTTGATGCTTTCCTGCAGGAAAATGATTAAGTCCGATAAATAGTCCATAGTCATCGGCATTGTACGTACAAATGACAGAACCATCAACAGAGGCATTTTTCCCGACAATAAAGTTGGTACATGCGTTTGTTGTTTGAGAACTAAAAAGGAGAGCGACGAATAAAGCTATAAAAGCGATAGCCCGTGTTAGATGCTCATGGATTTGAAAAATTTGCTTCGTTCTTTTCATAGATATAAAGTTTAAGTATTTTTTGATGATTATAATTTATTATTGAGACACACTTTGTACTGGACGAGAAGCGTCAACCTCTCTCCTTTTTGGTTGCATTCCTCGATTCGGGGCAGCTCTCAGAGAGTCATGCATGAGCGTGCTATCCACATTTAGTGAATCAGATTGCTGCTTTGTCTTTTTCTTTTGTACATGTATTTTCACCAAAGAGATGTTGGTCAATATCATGAGCTTGAATGTTGTACTATAAGCATCTGCTGGATTGTTATTATTCAATAAGAAATAACCCCGTATCTCTTTAATGCCAATATTATTGTCATCTGAAATTTGCGTAGTATAGTGATTCGGCGTAGATACATAAAGAGTTTGAGTGGCAACACTGTCATTTTTGAATTTTACTGCCATGATAGCCACCGCATCACGTGTACCATCTTGATAAATGAACTGAGCATCGAAATTAAGAAAAAGTCGATCGCCAGGCTTAAATGTTGAATCTGCCTGAATAGTGTAAGAACTTACATTAAAAGGTCTGTAAGGACTGAGAACCATTGACCGATTATCACGCCAAATATTAGCGGTATCTCCGCTGGCAGAGTTCAATTGATATCTATTGACTTGACTTGCTGAAGCACCCAAAGAAAGAGCATCTTTACTCATTCTATTTGATAAAGATTCATAAATATGTTGCAGGAGTCGGGTGTGACGCGTATAATAAACCATTGATGAATCAAATTCAGCTTCTGAAACACCATGTTTTTTTAAGACAGCAGCCTTGTATTTTAACATCAAAGAAGCATCTTCATAATTTCCTCTGTACATCGCATCCGCCAAGTGGTAATCGTATAAAATATCCTCCATTTTATCCTCTTGAATGTATTGTTTCGGAACAGAGGGCTTGCACGATATCAATGTCAGCAAATAGAATATCGAACATAAACAATATGTAAGAAGTTTCTTACTCATTTTTGCTAATCGATGTTTCTTTATCTTGAATAGTACTGCCAATATTCTCTAAATCTTTGCGATAAAAAAGCAAAAGGATTATCACCCCAACACTGATGCAAGCATCGGCAAAATTAAAAATTGGAGAAAAGAAAATAAAGTCTTGTCCTCCAAAATGGGGAACCCAATTAGGCCATGTAGACACAATAAGAGGGAAATAAAACATATCTACCACCTTACCATGTAAAAAAGAAGAGTATCCTGAACCAAAAGGAACAAGCTCTGCAACTTGATAGGGAGTTGAAGGTGTGAAGATTAACCCATAGAACATAGAGTCGATAATATTTCCCATAGCCCCTGCCAGAATCATAGAAAGGCAGATAATATAACCCTTCGTATGTGGTCGCTTCAAGAGTTTGGTCATATAGAAGATAATCACGCCAATAGCTACTAACCTGAATAGGCTCAAGACTAATTTGTTGATAAAGGTTATGCCATAAGCCATTCCGTTATTTTCTATAAATCTAATATAGAACCAATTGGTAATCCGAATGGAATCATCCAACGCCATATTGGTTTTGACCGCAATCTTTATGATTTGATCTATCAACAGTATCAATACGACAATAATGACAGCCAGCTTTCCGTCTGTGATGTATCTTTTCATACTCCGTTGAGTTAATTAGAATGCAATAGAGAAAATATTAATGTTTCCTTGCATTCTTAGATGCAACGCTTAAAGTAGCATGAGGTACTACTCTTAAACGTTCTTTTGGAATCAACTCGCCCGTGATACGATCAATTCCATAGGTTTTATTCTTTATTCGAACCAATGCTGCTTCCAAACCTTGAATGAATTTTTGTTGACGAGCCGCCATCTGAACCAAATCTTCTTTAGTTTGTGTCGTGCTTCCTTCTTCCAATGCTTTATAGGTAGGAGACGTGTCATCAGTGTCATTCCCATCTTCATTCATGATTTGCTTCATCATGCTGGTATAATCTCTACGAGCCAAAGCTAATTTCTCGTTTATAATAGCCTGGAACTCTTCAAGTTCCGCATCGCTATAACGTTTTTTCTGTTCCATACAGATAAATTTTATCAATCTAATTAATCAATTGAGTTCTTCAAACTCTATTCTCTTTTATATTACATTCTTTTTTTCAATGAGGATATGAAGTTGGAAATCATCAAAATCAGTCTCTACTCCATCGTTCTCGTTGATTTTAATTTGATTAGCAAGAACTTGACTTTTGATGTAATCACTGTAATCTTGAATTGCTGCATCACTGTTTTCATTTGGTGAAATGACCACATCAATCCTGTCGGTAATTTCAAAATTGTTTTCTTTTCGTAAGTTTTGAATACGATTGATGAGTTCACGAGCGATTCCTTCTTTCTTCAATGCTGGGGTTAATTCAACCTCTAAAGCAACAGTTAGATTTCCCTCATTAGCAACCAACCATCCTGGAATGTCTTCACTCACGATCTCAACATCCTCCCGACTAACGGTTACCTCTTGCTGGTCTACAGAGAAAGTTAGCTGACCGTTCTTTTCAAGCATTGCAATATCATCTTGTGATACATTATCCATATAGTTCGCAATGCCTTTCATAAGTTTGCCAAACTTCTTTCCCATAGTGCGGAAATTACACTTTATTTTTTTGACAAGCATTCCTTGTCCCTCAATAAAGTTCACTTCTTTGATGTTCACTTCATTTTTCACCAAGTCGGCAACTGCTTCAATTCTGCGTTTTTGTTCTTCGCTTGTTGCAGGAATCATGATTTGCTGGAGTGGTTGTCGCACTTTGATATTTACTTTTCTTCGTAGTGCCAAAACCATACTGGTTAGCTTTTGTGCAATCTCCATTCTTGCTTCCAAGTCCTCATCAATGAGCGACTGGTCTACTTTGGGGAATTTATCCAAGTGAACACTTGCTAATGCTCCACCCAAATCTGCATACAGTTGATCTGAAAAGAAAGGTATAAACGGTGCTGCAAGTTTGCTAATGGTCAATAAGCACTCATACAGGGTGTTATAAGCGGACAATTTATCTTCGCTCATTTCCTTACCCCAGAACCGTTTGCGGTTAAGGCGTACATACCAGTTACTTAAGTCGTCATTCACAAAGGTATCTATCAATCTCCCAGCTCGAGTTGGGTCAAAGTTATTCAAATCATCTTCCACTCCTTTGATGAGAGAGTGCAACTTCGAAATAATCCATCTATCAATTTCTGGCGCATCTTTTAACTTTGTCTTATCAAAACAGCCTGTCGGTTGAAAATCATCGACATTTGCATATAGTGCAAAGAATGAATAAGTGTTGTAGAGTGTACCAAAGAACTTCCTACGAACCTCATCCACTCCTTCTTCATCAAATTTCAAATTATCCCATGGACTTGAGTTTGTCATCATATAGAACCGAACAGCATCAGCTCCATACCGTTCAATCATATCAAACGGATTTTTGACATTCCCCAAATGTTTGCTCATCTTATTGCCTTTGGCATCAAGAACCAAACCTGTTGAAATCACATTCTTAAAGGCTACGGAATCAAATACCATGGTGGCAATGGCATGGAGCGTAAAAAACCATCCACGTGTTTGGTCCACGCCCTCGTTAATGAAGTCTGCGGGGAAGAAAGCTGGTGGAATCGGTGTACCGATATAATTACTCTGTACCATCGCCTGACGAGCGTCCTCGCCTGTCAGTGTCTGTCCTTCTGCATTCTTCAGGGAAACTCCTTCTGCCATTTCTCCTTCAAATGGATAGTGCAATTGGGCATAAGGCATAGACCCACTATCAAACCACACATCTATCAAGTCTGATTGGCGATACATTGGTTTCCCCTCGTCATTGACAAGTACTATCTGATCGACATAGGGACGATGCAAGTCTACCTTATCATAATTTTCTTTAGAGAAATCACCTGGCACAAATCCTTTTTCCTTCATTGGATTTGAACTCATTTGTCCTGCAGCAACACTTTTCTCTATTTCATCGTACAATTCGACTAAGCTACCTATACATTTCTCCCCTTTTTCGTCATCTCGCCAAATAGGCAAAGGCGTTCCCCAAAAACGACTACGACTCAAGTTCCAGTCATTCAGGCTCTCTAACCAGTTACCAAATCTTCCTGTTCCTGTTGACTCTGGTTGCCAACGAATGGTATTATTGAGCTCTACCATACGTTCTTTCTTCGCAGTATCTTTGATAAACCAACTGTCCAACGGATAATATAAGATAGGTTTATCGGTTCGCCAACAGTGAGGATAGTTATGTACATGTTTCTCAATCTTGTAGGCAGAGCCTTCCATTTTCATTTCCAATGACATCACGATGTTTAAATCATCGGCTTTTTCTGAAGCTTTTACATCCCAAATACCATTTGGATTAAATTGAGGATCGTAAGCATTTTTTACATAGTCTCCCTCATGCTTGTGGTATTCAACAACATCAACACATTTATCCACAAAATTTTGATCCAGTTCTACAAGGTTGTAGTATTTTCCTTGAAGATCGACCATCGGGCGAGTTTCTCCCTTTTTGTTGATGAGATAAAGTGCTGGTATATGTGCATCTTTTGCCACTTTAGCATCATCAGCACCAAAGGTAGGTGCGATATGTACGATGCCTGTTCCATCGTCAGTGGTAACATAATCGCCAAGAATCACTCTGAAAGCTTCACTTTCCATTTCAACAAAGTGATCTTTGTTATTTTCTGCCACAAATACTTTGTCGGGATGAGCCTGAGCATACTTGGTGATGAATGGTGCAGCATTGCTGTCCACCTTTTCCGTGGGTTTTACCCAAGGCATCAGTTGCTCGTAATGAAGTCCTTCAAGTTTCTCACCTTTGTGGTGATTGATAATCTTGTAGGGTACTACTTTGTCTCCCTTACTAAAAGCAGGCAAGTCGACATCCTTCGCCACTTCACCCTCTGTGGAAAGATATGCACTCACTCTTTCGTACGCCATGATGATGTTTATTGGCTGGGCTGAATATGGATTGTAAGTCTGTATCGAAACATAATCGAACTTTGGACCCACACACAGTGCTGTATTAGAAGGAAGCGTCCATGGCGTGGTAGTCCATGCGATGAAATAGGTATCTCCCCATGAATTTAAGTCTTGCGCTTCATCCAACTGTGCCACACTATCAGGAGTAAGTTTGAACAGACCTGTGACAGTCGTATCTTTCACATCACGATAACATCCGGGCTGATTAAGTTCGTGTGAACTCAATCCCGTTCCAGCAGCAGGTGAATAGGGTTGTATGGTATAACCTTTGTACAATAGACCTTGGTTATATAATTGTTTTAGAAGCCACCAAAGGGTTTCTATATATTTATTATCATAAGTGATATATGGGTGGTCTAAATCTACAAAATAGCCCATTTCTTCAGTCAAGCGACGCCATTCCTCCGTGAATTTCATGACGTTTTCCCGACATTTTCTGTTATAATCTTCAACAGAGATGTAGTGTTCGGATGCTTTGTTGTCAATATCCTTTTTAGTAATGCCCAACTCTTTCTCAACACCTAACTCAACAGGCAGTCCATGGGTATCCCATCCTGCTTTGCGCAAGACATGAAAACCCTGCATCGTCTTGTATCTATTGAAAGTATCTTTAATCGCACGTGCCAACACGTGATGAATACCAGGGTGTCCATTTGCCGAGGGAGGACCTTCAAAGAATATAAATTGTGGACAGCCTTCCCTTTCTTTGATAGAGCGATGAAAAATGTCGTTCTTTTCCCATTTCGCCAATATCTCTTCGTTAGTTTTCTTCAAATTCAAACCTTGATGTTCGGCAAATCTTTTACCCATAAATATACTTTATTAGATATGTTTTGTTATTTAGAGCGCAAAGGTAACAAAAAAACTTATCATTAACAAACTTATATCTTCTTTTTCAGTTTGCTGTTTGTTTACTAATTTTGAGGACTAAAAGGATTCATATTGGTAGCCACACAATTGCTATACGCACTTACAACGGGTGCCAAGATTTTAATGAACTCGGTAGAAAATCCCAAACGATTTGTAAACTTCTCATCTTTTTTGACGAATATAAGAGACACGAAAATTTCTGCTTTTTCTTATTTTTTATCAGTTTTTTATTTGTGTAATTTGTCCTAAAAAATGACAATAAAATGAGCGTTGAAAAAAGACAAAATAGAAAAAATCAAGCCACAAATTCTATGCTATTATGCACAAAAACGGCCAAGAAAACTTGTTTTCTGTCCTATAGCATTGAGTTAAGGCGATTGGAAACATGTTATAAGGGCACTAATAACACGACTTAAAGTGCTTGAAGCATGTTAATAGTCGTATTGAAGTGATGTTTTTCAAGAAAAAAAAGACTATTTGAGGAGCCGAATTTCTTCCAAATTTATATATCATACTGAAATACAACACTTTATGAAAAGTGCTCATAATTTCAATATTTTGAACGAAGGAGGAAGGTAGTTGAAAATATCGCAGCTATGCAAGGGGTGTTGTAAAATATTTTCTGAAAATAACCAAAGATTTTAGGCTGGTTCTATAAATTAGCTTTGTTAGATTTTGAGCTTATTTTTGAGGTCAAAATGCAAGAGCGTGAAGGAGTGTAGCGAGCTACACGACTGAACAATCTTACATTTTGAACCAAAAAGAAGCCAAAAGATAACAAAACGTATTTCATAAAATTTTAATGACTATATGCGGTGGTAATTTATAGAACCAGCCCTTAACTAACAAACAACCTTGTTATTATCGTGTGGAACGAAGACAAAACCAAAAAGAAAGTAAGTTTTTGAGGTGATGTTGGAGAACGTTTATTCTTATCCATACAAACAGAGCTGGTGCGTTGACGTTGAATTGTTCCCTAAGAATTAAATGGTCTAAAATTTTGGAGATTGCAGAATTATGTTTACTTTTGCAAGGCAAATTAGGAAGATTGGCAGAGTGACCGAATGCGCTGGACTCGAAATCCGGTATACCCTTTTTGGGTATCGGGGGTTTGAATCCCTCATCTTCCGCTTCTTGGATATAGCAAAAGGATACGATTTCCGTTTTTGAGTTCTTCTGCTATTCCAATCTTTACAATAGATTGATAAGCCTTCTTTGTTCGCTTTTAAGGCTGGTTCTGTAAATTAGCTTTGTTAGATTTTGAGCTTATTTTTGAGGTCAAAATGCAAGAGAGTGAAGGAGTGTAGCGAGCTACAC